>SEEY01000366.1 GCA_004211235.1 Rubrivivax sp. | reverse complement strand
GCCCCGCTCTTGGCGACGAAGCGCTGCGGAATGGTCCGCGCCATGTGCTCGACGGCCGCCCTGGAGAAGGCCTTGACCGTGTCGTCATCGAGCTTGGGCGCCAGCGGTACGACGACATGCAGCCCCTTGCCGCCGCTGGTCTTGAGCCAGCTCTGCAGCCCCAGCTCCTGCAGCAGCGTATGCATCAGCAGCGCGGCCTCCTGCAGTTGCGGCCAGGTGACGCCTTCGCCGGGGTCGAGGTCGAAGATGACGCGGTCCGGCTGGTTGATCTTCTTCGCGGTCGTGTTCCAGGTGTGGAACTCGATGACGTTCATCTGCGCCGCGCTGATCAGGCCCTCGACGCTGTCGATGCACAGCAGCGACGCATGCCCGGGCCAGAGCTCCGCGGCCAGCTCGGTCACGCCGGGCATCTTCGCCTCGGAGTGCTTCTGGAAGAACAGCTCGCCCTCGATGCCCTGCGGCGCTCGCACCAGCGACACGGGCCGCTGCTTCAGATGCGGCAGCAGCCAGTCGGCAACGCTTTCGTAGTAATGGACGACGTCGATCTTGCGCAGGCCGGTGGAGGCGTCGACGACGCGCTCCGGATGCGTGATCGGGTGCTTGGTGGCCGGCTTGCTGGCCGACTTCGTCGCAGCTCTCGATGGGGCCGGCGCTTGCACGGCTTGCGGCTGCTCGCGCGTGATGGCCTTGGCGGGCTTGTCCTCGCGCACGCCGCGGAAGCTCGCATGGCGGATGTGGCCATCAGGCGTCCATTCGCCGAAGGCGACCTCCACGACGAGCGTAGGCTTCACCCAGCGCTCGCTGCCGCGCTGGCGCTTGGACCAGCGCCCCGGCTCCAGCTCGGCCGGGTCCAGCGGCGGCGTTTTCGTCTCCAGGGCCACCAGCTGGCGATGCAGCTCGCGGCCCTGCGCCGTGCCCCAGCCGGTGCCGACCGAGCCCGCGGAGCGCAGCGTCCCATTCTCGTGATAGCCGAGCATGAGCGCGCCCACTTCGCCCGGCGAGTTCGTGCGGTCGGTGAAGCCGATGACGACGAACTCCTGGCGGCGCTGGCACTTGAGCTTCAGCCAGGTGTCGCTGCGCCGGCCGACGTAGGCGCTGTCGGCGCGCTTGAGCATCACGCCTTCCAGCCCGAGCTGGCAGGCAGCAGCCAGCACCTGCGCGGGCGAGGACGGCAGCTCGTCGCTGAAGCGGATGCAATCGCTGGCCTTGTCGGCGAGCACGGCCTTCAACGCGGCCCGGCGGCTGCGCAGCGGCACGGCCCGCAGGTCCCGCCCGCCGTGGAAGGGCAGGTCGAACAGGAAGTAGACGATGTCCTGGGTGCGCGCGTTGTCGATGGCGTTCTGCAGGCGGTTGAAGTCGGGCACGCCCTGTTCGTTGAGCACGGCGATCTCGCCGTCGTACCAGCCCGTGCCGAGCTTGAGCGCCTGCAGCGCATCGGCGAGGGGCTTGAGGCGGGCCGTCCAGTCGTTGCCCTGGCGCGTGAACAGGCGCACCTTGCCGGCGGCGATGCGGGCGAGCAGGCGGTAACCGTCGAACTTGTTCTCGATCAGCCAGTCGCCCTCGCCGGGCGCTGCGGCGACGAGCGTGGCGAGCTGCGGCTGCAGCGTCTCCGGAAGTGGCGCCTTCACGGCTGATGACAGGTCGGGTGCTGCATCAACCGTTTCAGCGGTCTGCCCGCGAGGCTCCCGTTCCTCGACGAGGCCGAGCGGCTTCTCGACGACGCTGTCCGGCAGCGCGGTGATGACGTCGTACTCGGCCGCCGGCCGCGCCCAGGCGTCGCCGCGCTTCTTGAACAGGATCCACTGGTCCTGCTTCTTCTGGCCGGGCTTGGAGATCCGCACCAGTTCCCACAGGCCGGCAAGCTTCTCGCCGTGCATGTGGAAGACGAGCTTGCCCTTGTCCAGCCCCTCGCGCGGATTGCCGACCGGCTCCCAGGTGCCGCGGTCCCAGATGATGACGGTGCCGGCGCCGTAGTGGCCCTTGGGGATGCTGCCCTCGAAGCTGTTGTAGCTGACGGGGTGGTCTTCCACATGGATGGCCATGGACTTGACCGCGGGGTCGTAGCTCGGGCCTTTCGGCACGGCCCAGCTGACCATGACGCCGTCGAGCTCCAGCCGGAAGTCGTAGTGCAGGTGGGAGGCCCAGTGCTTCTGGATGACGAAGCTGAGCTGCTTGACCTTCCTGCGCGCGGGTTTGCCGGCGGGCTCGGGGGTGGCCTCGAAGTCGCGTTTGGCGTTGTAGCGGGAGAGGGGGGCTTCGTCGCCTCTCATCTGGTTGGGCTCCGCCGATGTTTGGGGTTGATGCAGAGTGCGGTGCCGGGATTTCGCCCCGGCGGGCGAGTCACTTTCTGGGCCGCCAGAAAGTAACCAAAGAGCTCCCCCCTGGCCGCCCCGCCCCTTCGGGGTGCCCTGCGCTGCTAAGTCCTTGAGGGCCCGCGCGGAACTCCCTTCGCTACGCTGCGGTCAAACAGCCGCGCGGAGTCAGTTCTTGAAGTGCGCTGCGCGCACGCCCTCAAGGCCTTCCGCTGCTCGGCGAGGCTAAAAGGGGGCATACGAAATACCTCGCTGCGAACGGCCTTCGGGCTTCGCTGTTGCGGCTGCTGGCTGTTCGGCTGTTTCTTCACACCCCTTTGGAGGAGGCGAGAAGCGCAGAACGCCGAGGCGTGCGCGAAGCGCACTTCGTCAACTGACTTCGCGCAGCTGTCTGAACGAAGCGTAGCGAAGTGAGTTCTGCGCGAGCCTCGGCGTTCGAGCATCGCAGGGAACCCCTCGCAGAGGGGCGACGGAGCGGGGGCGACTTTTTGCCTTCTTTTTGGTCGCTCAAAAAGAAGGTCGCCCGCCGGGGCGAACTCCCGGCTGGGCCTTGGCGACAAGCAAGCCGTCCCCGAAGCGGCCGGCAGGTGAGCAAGAAAGGCGTTCACGAAACGCCTCCCGCCCGCCGATACGCGCTCATATGCCGCAACGCCCCCGGCTGATCCCCCAGCCGCTCCAGCAGCACGCTCAGGTTGTAGTGCGCATCCGCCAGCCCGGGTTCCAAAGCGAGCGCCCGTTCATAGGCCGCCACGGCCTGGTGAGGCCGGTCGACGTCTTCCAGCGCAGTCGCGCGGTTGAAGTGCACGAGAGCCGTCGGCTCGCAACGGTCCAGCGCCTGCTCGTACAGCGCCACGGCCTCCTCGCAGCGCCGCGCTTCGCACAGCAGCGCGCCGAGATTGATGTAGGCCGGCGCACAGCAGGCGTCCATCGCCAGCACACGACGGTAGGCGGCTTCGGCCGCAGCGCTGTCGCTGGCCTCCAGCCGCATGGCCTCGCGCAGCCAGTCGCCGGCGTCGCGCTCGGGTTCCGGCTCCGCCAACGGCTTCACGCCAGCGCTTGCGGAAACGTCTTCCTCAAAGGGCAGCAGCGCCTGCCCGGTGTGGGCATCCAGGCGCTGGTCGGCCGTGTGCAGTTCGACGCCGCCCGCCTGCGGACGCAGCCGCACGCCGGACAGCGGGCCGTCGGCGAGAGAGTCCTTCACGTGGCGCAGCGCCTGCAGCACCTTGCGCGGTGGCACACCCGCATCGCGCAGCGCTTTCGCCGTGCGGCCGACGACCACGTCCTGATGGCCGAAGCGCTGGCCGTCCGGCGACCCCAGCAGGCGATGCTCGACGAGGCTGTCGAGGAAGCGCCGGGACAGGCCGGTCAGGCGCAGCGCCTGCCGCAGGGGGTAGGGCGCATCCGCGGCCATGAGGCTATTTGGTCGCGCGCCTGCGCGGTGCCGCGGCCGGTGCTGCGACTTCGGGCTCCGCCGCCACGCGCTTGGCGGCCTTGCGTGCCGGCGGTGCCTTGAGCTGCGTCACGTTGGACGGCTTGGCTTCCCGGGCCGGCTTCTTGCCGCCACTGCTGCCGGCACCACCACCGCCGAGGCTGGCGCGCAGCGCGTCCATCAGGTCGATGACCTGGCCGCTGCCCACCACGCCGTCCTCCTCGTGCGCGGAGGCGACGATCTGCTTGCCCTTCACCTTCTCCTCGATGGCCGCGAGCACGCGGGCCTTTTCCTCGTCGTGGAACTGCGTCGGGTCGAACTCGTCCGCGGCGATCTGCTCAACGAGTTGCAGCGCCAGCTGCTATTCCGGCCGGGACACATCGGCCTTCGGAATGCCGAGGTCGGCCAGCGAGCGCACCTCCTCGGCATAGCGCAGCTGCTGCAGGATCAGGCCTTCGTCATTCGCGCGGATCTGCGCGACGTACTGCTTGGCCTTCCAGGCCCATTTGGCCAGCGCGCAACGGCGCGACTGACGCAGCGCCTCGGCCAGCAGTGCATAGGGCTTGTCGCCGCGCTTGTCCGGCGCAAGCAGGTAGCTCTTGTCGTAGAACAGCGGGTCGATGGAGGCCAGCGGCACGAAGCTGACGATCTCGATGACGTGGCTGCTGCCTTCCTCGAGCGCCTTCAACTCCTCGGGCGAGAACAGCACGAAGCGGTTGTCCTCGACCTCGTAGCCCTTGACCATGTCCTTGCGCTCCACGACCTGCCGGCTGCGCTCGTTGACGTACTGCTGCTTGAGCCGCGACCCGTCCTTGTCGAGGAGATTGAAGCGGATCTCCGAGCCCGATTCAGTCGCGGAGTAGAGCTTCACCGGCACGTTCACCAGGCCGTCTTCTGTCTTCTGTCTTCTGTCTTCTGTCTTCTGTCTTCTGTCTTCTGTCTTCTGTCTTCTGTCTTCTGTCTTCTGTCTTCTGTCTTCTGTCTTCTGTCTTCGGGCCGAGCGCCGGGCCGCTCCCAAGCCGGCCCGCCAAGGCGATGTGCTTGCGGCTCAATGCCGCAAGCATCGCCGTCCCCTCGGGGGCTTTGGTCGGACACAGGGCGCCCAGTGGGCGGCCTGTGCCTACCGGAGAGCTGCGGCACTGCCGCAGCGCGGTCTGCAAGACCGACCGGACGGGCCGGCGTTCAGCCGGTGCCCGGCTGGGCGAGGGGTTAACAGCCTTACATCCAGGGGAAACCGTAATAGTCATACACCTTGCGCCCGTAGTCGTCCGAATACGTCGGCGCTTCGTCTTCCGAATAGCGCGGCGCGCTGTCGAGCTGGCGCTTGTCGATGTTGACGACATAGCCGTCCTTGTCGGTGTCGTACTTCAGCATGTTCCAGGGCAGTGGATAACGGTCGGTGCCGACGCCCAGGAAGCCGCCGAATTCCAGTGCCGCATAACGCACCTGGCCGCTGCGCTTGTCGATGACCAGGTCGTCGATCGAACCGAGCTTGTCGCCTTGCAGGTTGTAGACGTTGGTGCCTTCGACCTTGGAGGAAGAGATGGTGGGATAGGACATGGTGGCTCCTCAGGGGGGTTGAGCTTGACGCTGGACGTCGACGCGGAGCGCCGCTGTCTGCGGGTGCATGCACCAGTCGCGAATTTGCACCAGGCCCGTCGCAGCTGGGGTCGGGATGGCGGACAAGTCCGTGTAGGCATTGGCCGACGCGCCGCGTCATTCCCTCGCAATTCCCAGTCGAATGACTTGCACCGAATCGGTGGCAATGGTTTTCACTGGCGCCGTCGAGTCGTTTCAATGCGGGGCTTGTGATTGAATCGCGTCTTCCCATAAACAATGTCGATGGAGATTCGAATGGCAAAGACGCTGCAGACCCTGCTCAAGCAGATTGCACAGTTGCAGAAGCAGGCGGACGCATTGCGCTCGCGCGAGAAGACGGAAGTGGTCGACCGCATCAAGGAGGCCGTGGCCCATTACGGCATCACGGCGGACGAGCTGTTCGGTGCCTCTTCGCCCAAGGCGAGCCGCAAACGCGCCGCGGCGGCGCCCAAGGCGGCTGGCAAGACCCGCAAGGCTGCCGCGAAGAAGCCGGGCGGCGTCGCCAAGTACACCGACGGTGCCGGTCGCACCTGGTCGGGCGTCGGCAAGCGGCCGAACTGGTTCAAGGACGCGCTTGCCGCCGGCAAGCAGGCCGAAGATCTGCTGGTCAAGGGCTGAGGGTTGGCAGCCGCGCCACCGCCGTGGGCGGTGGCGGTGGCCGCGGGCTCAACTCGCCGTGTCGACGAGGGCCGCGATGATCTCGGGATACACCTGGGCACCGGTGCTGCGGTTGAACAGACCCATGCTGTGGTTCGCGGTGGCCGCGCCTGCATCCCAGTAGACGGGCAGCAGCCCGTGGCGCCGCGCGGAGCGGGCGACGTGGCGGTTCCAGGCCAGGCGGTAGGCCTCGGCCCCGGGGTGCTCGGTGCGGCGGATCGCGCCGAACTCGCCCAGCAAGACCGGCACGCCGCGGTCGACAAAGGCCTTTTTCATCTTCAGGAACTGCGCATCGGTCCAGGCCTCGTCGAAGCCGGCGACCTTGGCCTTCGCATCGGTGGCGGCCGCACCCCATTGCCAGAAGCGGCTCTTCTCGCTGAGCGAGAAGTCAAACGGGTCGTAGTAGTGCACTTCCATCATCAGCCGGTTGGCGACGGTGTCGGTCGGCATGACGGCGAAATTGACGGCGTGGTCGATGTTCGTGTTGAAACTCTGCACCACCAGATGGCGCTGGGCGTTGTTGCCGCCGGTGGCCCGCACGGCATTGACGAACTGGTGGTTGAAGCCGTTCTGCACGGCGATGTGCTCGGGCTTGGGCGTGCCGTAGTCGCCCTCGATCATGACCTCGTTGGTGCCGGCGAACAGCAGCGTGTCGTCGTGCGCCTTGAAGTGGTTGGCGATCTGCGTCCAGAACTTCGTGATGCGCGCATTGGCCATGGGCTGCGCCGCACGGGTGGGCTGCATCCAGCCGCCGTCCCAGTGGATGTTGATGATGGCGAACAGGCCGGCGCTCTTCGCGTAGCCGACGACCTCCGCCACGCGCGCCATCCAGGCGGCGCCGATGGTGTCATCGGCGTCGGCGTGCTGCTTCCAGGACACGGGGATGCGCACCGTGCGGAAGCCGGCGGCCTTGACCGCATTCATCAGCACCTGCGTCGCGGCGGGGTTGCCCCAGGCCGTCTCGCCGCCGATGGCTTCGAGCGAATTGCCGAGGTTCCAGCCGGCGCCCATCAGCCTGGACAGCTGAAGGCTGGTCAGGTCGCGCATCGGCGCTTCGGCCCGCGCCGAGCCCATGCCCGTACCCGCGGCCAGGCCGGTGCCCAGTGCCAGCAGCTGCTGCAGCCAGAGGCGGCGCGGCGTCATCAGCGCGCCCCTTCCACCAGCGCGTTCAGCACGGCGGTGTCCAGCACGACATTGCGGCTGCGGTCGAGCAGCGAGCCGACGTCCCAGTAGAACGGCACCAGCCCGAGTGCGCGCGAGCGCTGCGTGACGGTCTTGCAGTAGGCGAGGCGGCTGACATCGTGCAGGCGCAGCGCCTCGCCGGTCAGCGTGTCGCGCCGCTGGGTCCCGAACTCGCCGACGATGACCGGGATGCCCTTGTCGATGAAGCGGGTCTTCATCCTGCCCAGCAGGTCGTCCACGGCGGCCTCTTCGCCCCAGGTGGGGTTGTGCGCGGTGTCGGTGGTCGAGTGGTTGCCGGCGCCCCAGTAGAAGAACTGGTTGCCCCAGGTCTCGTCCTTGGTCATGCCGGTGAAGTTCCACGGTGTGTAGTAGTGGATCTCGGCCATCAGCCGGCCGGTGGCCGTGTCGGTGGGCCAGCCGGTCATCAGCTGGCTCGTCAGCTCGACATCGGTGGACGGGCCCTGCACGACCAGGTGGCGCCAGGCGTTGCGGCCGCCGGTGGCGCGCACCGTGTCGATGAAGGTCTGGTGATAGCTCATCAGCACGGCCATTTGCTCGGCCGTCTTGACGTTGGGCTCGTTGGCGCCGGCAAACAGCAGCCGGCCGTCGAAGTCGCGCAGGGTCGTGGCGATCTGCTGCCAGAAGGCGCGCTGCTTGTGGTTGTTGGCGGTCTGCTTGTCGGGCGTGACGTTCTCTTCCAGCCAGCCGCCGTCCCAGTGGATGTTGACGATGACGTGGAGGTCGGCGTCGATGCAGTACTGCACCACCTCTTTGACGCGCGCCAGCCAGGGTGCGTCGATCTGGGCGGTGGTGGCGTCGGCGTACTGGTTCCACGACACCGGCAGCCGGATCGCGTTGAAGCCCGAGGCCTTGGCGAACTGGACGAACTCGCGCGTGATCTTCGGGTTGCCCCAGTAGGTCTCGCTCTTGCCGCCCATGGCCTCCAGCGTGTTGCCGATGTTCAGGCCGAGGCGCATCTTTTGCGCGGCCTGCGTGGCGGTATCGGCCATGCCGGTGGCGTCGGCCGCCTTGGGGGCGGTGTTGTAGTCCGGGTAGGG
>SEEY01000365.1 GCA_004211235.1 Rubrivivax sp. | reverse complement strand
CTTTTGCGGCGCAGGCAAGCCATGCGGGCCACCGCGGCCAGCCTGCCCACGCTGATCGGCGAGCTGCTGCCGCTGACGCAGGGGGTGCACACGCCGGCCGGCACCACCTACCGCGTCTGCGAGATCCTGCTGGTGCATGACTGCGGGCCGGACCGCTCAGACCAGACCATCGAGGCCCTGGCGGCGCAGCATCCCGAGGTGCGCCCGGTCTGGCTGTCGCGCAACTTCGGCCAGCATGCGGCAACCCTCGCGGGCATCGGCAGTGCGGTGGGCGACTGGATCGCGACGCTGGACGAGGATGGCCAGCAGGATCCCGCCGACCTGGGTCGCATGCTGGACACGGCGCTGGCCGGGCGCTACCAGCTGGTCTATGCCCAGCCCACGAACCCGCCACCGCATGGCGTGCTGCGCAACGCGGCGAGCCGCCTGGCCAAGGCCGTCAGCGTGCGCATGCTCGGCAATGCGGCCATGGGTCGTTTCAACAGCTATCGCCTCATCGACGGCGAGATCGCCCGGTCGCTCGCCGCTTACTGCGGCTACGGCGTCTACCTCGACGTCGGCCTCTCCTGGCTGACGATGCATGTCGGCCATTGCCCCGTGCATGTGCGCGAGGAGGCGGACCGGCCCTCCGGGTATTCGATGCTGAAGCTGCTGGCCCACTTCTGGGCGCTGGTGCTGACCAGCGGCACGCGGCCGCTGCGGGTGATCACGGTGGCCGGCGGTCTGTCCGTGCTGGCCGCCGCGGCATTGATGCTGTGGGTGCTCATCAGCAAGCTGATGGGCGACATCCCCGTGCAGGGCTGGGCGTCCCTGGTCATCGTCGTCTCCTTCTTCAGCGGCACGATGTTGATGGCCCTGGGCGTCATCGCCGAATACCTGGCGGTCACCATGGGCATCGCCATGGGCCGGCCGCTCTATGTCGTGAGCAGCAAGCCGACGCGGCCTCGCGCCGGGTGATGCGCCAAGCCGCGTGGGTGATCGGTGCCGGGGGGCTGCTGGGCAGCGCCCTGGTGCGGGCGCTCGGGCGGCAGCAAGGTGTGGCGCTGCATGCGCCGAGGCAGCGATTGCCGTGGGGCGACAACGCGCTGATGGCTGCGCAGCTGGACGGCGAGGTGGCGGCGTTCGCGCAGCTCGCAGTGCAGGCGCAGCGCTGGTGCGTCATCTGGGCCGCCGGCGTCGGCTCGATGTCCAGCGACGCCGCCACCCTGCGCCTGGAGGCAGGCGCGCTGGACTTGCTGCTGGAGCGCCTGGCGGCCCAGCCGGCGCTGCGTGCCACGCCGGGCTGCATCGTGCTGGCCAGCTCGGCGGGCGCCGTCTACGGCCGGTCGGGCGAGGACTTCATCAGCGAGCGCAGCGCCGTGGCTCCCGGCTCCGCCTATGCGGCGCACAAGCTGAATCAGGAAGCCATCGTCGGCCGCGCGATCCAGGCGCAGCCCGGCTGGACGGCCCTGCTCGCGCGCTATTCCACCCTCTACGGCACCGGCCAGTCGCGTGACAAGGCGCAGGGGCTGATCAGCCAGCTGGCCCGGCGCATCGTCGCCAACGAGGTGGTGCACATCTACGTGCCGCTCGACACGATCCGCGACTACCTCTTTGCCGACGACGCGGCCGACCGGACGCTGGCCGCCGTCGGCGACCTGGAGCACCGTGCTGGCCAGGCGGTCGTGAAAATCATCGCTGCCGAGCAGGCGACCAGCATCGCCCAGCTCGTGGGCGCGTTCCGGCGGGTATCGCGCCGCCCGGTGCGCCTGGTCACGTCGGTCAACAGCCTGTCGCCGCTGTACGTGCGGTGCATACGCTTTCGTTCCGAGGAGTCGGCCGGGCAGCCGCACTCGACCTGCCGCAGCCTGCACATCAGCATCCACCAGGTTCTCGAAGCCGAGCGCGTGGCGGCATTCCGCCGCGAGGCGCGGTCGACCTAGCGCCGGCGATCCCCTGGACGGGGGGATAACCCGTGCCTCAGATCACGCCGGACGAAGGGAATCGCGGGGTGGTGCCACCAAGCTCGGTAAGAATCCGCCTTTCCTTGCGCCGCAGCGGTGTGAGGCTCACCCATTGATTGGTTGAACCAGGTCCCAACCCATGTGCGGCATCACCGGTCTGTTCGATACCCGCGGCCAGCGCCTCCCCGAGCGCGAGCGCCTGCACCGGATGAACGAGTCCCAGCACCACCGCGGGCCCGACGAGGGCGACCTGCACATCGAGCCCGGCGTGGGCTTCGGCCACCGGCGCCTGTCGGTCATCGACATCGCCACCGGCCAGCAGCCGATCTTCAACGACGACAAGTCGGTGGCGCTGGTGTTCAACGGCGAGGTCTACAACTACCTGGAGCTGATGGACGAGCTGCGCGGCCACGGCTACGTGTTCCGCACCAAGAGCGATTCCGAAGCCATCGTGCGCGCCTGGGAGCACTGGGGCGAGGACTGCGTGCATCACCTGCGCGGCATGTTCGCCTTCATGATCCACGACCGCCGCCGCGACTGCCTCTTCATGGCCCGCGACCGCCTGGGCGTTAAGCCGCTGCACTACGCGCTGACGGAGGACGGCTGGCTGCTGTTCGGCTCCGAGCTGAAGAGCCTGATGGCCCACGGCGGCCTGCGCCAGGAGATCGACCCGCGCGCCGTCGAAGCCTATTTCGCACTCGGCTACGTGCCCGATCCGTCCACCATCTACAAGCACGCGAAGAAGCTCGCGCCCGGCCATCGCCTGCTCGTCAAGCGCGGCCAGACGGTGGGCACGCCGCAGCGCTACTGGGACGTCAACTTCACGCTGGACGCCAAGATCGGCGAGGAAGAAGCCGCCGAGGAACTGCGCCGCCGCCTCTCCGAGTCCGTCAAGCTGCGACTGAAGGCCGAGGTGCCGCTGGGCGCCTTCCTGTCCGGCGGCGTCGACTCCAGCGCGGTCGTGGCCGCCATGGCGCAGCTCGACGACCAGCCCGTCAACACCTGCTCCATCGGCTTCGACGACCCCAAGTTCAACGAGACCGAATTCGCGCAGCAGGTGGCCGACCGCTACCGCACCAACCACCGCGTCGAGGTCGTCAACAGCGACGACTTCGGCCTGGTCGACCTGCTGGCCCATCTCTACGACGAGCCGTATGCCGACTCGTCGGCCATCCCGACCTACCGCGTCTGCGAGCTGGCGCGCAAGCACGTGACCGTGGCGCTGTCCGGCGACGGCGGCGACGAGAGCCTGGGCGGCTATCGCCGCTACAAGATGCACATGGCCGAAGAGCGCATGCGCCGCACCTTCCCGCTGGCGCTGCGCCGCGGCGTGTTCGGGCCGCTCGCCAAGGTCTACCCGAAGGCCGACTGGGCGCCGCGCGTGTTCCGCGCCAAGACGACCTTCCAGGCCATCGCCCGGAACTCGGTCGATGCCTACTTCAACACCATGGGCCTGGTGCGCGACCCGCTGCGCCAGGAGCTCTTCAGCGACGGCTTCAAGCGCGAGCTGCAGGGCTGGCATGCCAGCGAGGTCTTCCACGAGCATGCGCAGCGCGCCAACACCGACGACCCGCTGGCGCTGATCCAGTACCTCGATATCCACACCTACCTGCCCGGCGACATCAACACCAAGGTCGACCGCGCCAGCATGGCCCACAGCCTGGAGGTGCGTGAGCCGCTGATGGACCACCAACTCGTGGAGTGGGTGGCGACGCTGCCGTCCAGCTTCAAGCTGCGCGGCCAGGAGGGCAAGTACATCTTCAAGAAGGCGCTGGAGCCGATGCTCCCCAACGATGTGCTGTACCGGCCCAAGATGGGCTTCGCGGTGCCGCTGGCGCGCTGGCTGCGCGGCCCGCTGCGCGAACAGACCCGCCAGGCGCTGCAGCGCGGCGCACTGGCGCAGACCGGCTGGTTCAACCCGGACGTCATCTCGCGCCTGCTGGACCAGCATGAGCGCGGCGCGATGGACCATGCCCAGCCGCTGTGGGTGCTGCTGATGTTCGATGCCTTCCTGCGCAATGCCGGCCTGGGCACCGCTGCCGCGCCCGCGCGCGCCGCGGCCTAGAGAAGCCATGAACGAACCCTGCACGCTCGCTCATCCCGCCGCAACGCCGCCACTCTGCGTTGCAAATGCTCGCCGTAGCCCGAGCTACGGCTGCGCTTTGCGCCTTGATTGGCGGCGCCGCAGCGGTCTGCTCGAACGCGCCGGGTCCGCCCATCGCTTCTGAATTCACAAGGAAGAACATGAAGGTTTCGGTTTTTGGTCTTGGCTACGTCGGCGCGGTGTCTTGCGCCTGCCTGCCCGAACTCGGCCACGAGGTGGTGGGCGTGGACATCAATCCGCTCAAGGTCGAGCTGATCGCGTCCGGCCAGTCGCCGGTGGTAGAGGAGGGCATCGAGGAGCTGATCGGCGCCGCCGTCAAGGCCGGCAAGCTGACCGCCACGCGCGACGTCGCCGCCGCCGTCGCGGGCACCGAGATTTCGCTGATCTCGGTCGCCACGCCGTCGCTGCCTAACTACATGCCCGACCTGACCGCGCTGGACGCCGTGGTCGGCCAGATCGGTGCCGAGATTGCGAAGAAGGGCGGCCAGCACACGCTCGTCATCCGGAGCACGGTCGCACCCGGCACCACGCGCGAGCGCATCGCGCCGCTGCTGGAGAAGGCTGCGGGCCGAAAGATCGGTGACAGGCTGTCGCTGGTGTTCAACCCCGAGTTCCTGCGTGAGGGCTCGTCGGTGTCCGACTTCCACAACCCGCCGCAGACCATCGTCGGCAGCCTGGATGAAGCCGGCGTAGAGCCGCTTCATGACCTCGACGCCGGCTTCATCCAGGCTGCCGACGATGGTCTGCGGCGGGTTGTGGAAGTCGGACAC
>SEEY01000364.1 GCA_004211235.1 Rubrivivax sp. | reverse complement strand
ACATCACCCACCCCATCGCCGTGGCCGGCATCTGCGCGGAGTGGCGGCTGGATGCGCAGGCGCTGATGGCGGCGCTGATGCACGACGTCGTCGAGGACTGCGGCGTCTCCAAGGCCGAGCTGATCGAGAAGTTCGACGCGACGACGGCCGACCTCGTCGACGGCCTCACCAAGCTGGACAAGCTGCAGTTCTCCACCAAGGAGGAGTCGCAGGCCGAGTCCTTCCGCAAGATGCTCCTGGCGATGGCACGCGACCTGCGCGTCATCCTCATCAAGCTGGCTGACCGCCTGCACAACATGCGCACGATGGGGGCGATGGCGCCGCACAAGGCGCGCCGCATCGCCCGCGAGACCTTCGACATCTATGCGCCCATCGCCCACCGGCTGGGCCTGAACCAGACCTTCCGCGAGCTGGAGGACCTGTCCTTCCAGTATTTCCACCCGTGGCGCTACGCGGCGCTGTCCAAGGCCGTGGCCAAGGCGCGCGGCAACCGGCGCGACCTGGTGTCGCGCATCGAGGGCGAGATCCGCGCGGCGTTCGCGAAGAACAGCCTGCGCGTCGAGGTTCAGGGCCGCGAGAAGACGGTCTATTCCATCTACAAGAAGATGAGCGAGAAGGGCAAGGGGCTGATGAGCTTCGCCCAGGTCAGCGACATCTTCGGCTTTCGCATCCTCACCGAGGAGCCGCTGCAGTGCTACACGGCGTTGGGCGTGCTGCATCAGCTCTACAAGCCGCAGGCCGGGCGCTTCAAGGACTACATCGCCACGCCCAAGGAAAACGGCTACCAGTCGCTGCACACCACGCTGATGGGCCCGCTGGCCACGCCGCTGGAGTTCCAGCTGCGCACCGAGGGCATGCACCAGATCGCCGAACAGGGCGTGGCGGCGCACTGGATCTACAAGAGCCGTGGCAAGCAGGATTCGGCGCTGGCGGCCCAGCAGGCCAACACGCGCTGGCTGCAGAGCCTGATCGACATCCAGGACGAAACGCGCGACGCCAACGAGTTCCTGGAGCACGTCAAGATCGACCTGTTCCCGGACGCCATCTACGTCTTCACGCCCAAGTCCAAGATCATGGCGCTGCCCAAGGGTGCGACGCCGGTGGACTTCGCCTACGCGATCCACTCCGACGTCGGCGACCACTGCGTGGCCGCGCAGGTCAACGGCGAGGCCGTGCCGCTGCGGGCCGAGCTGAAGAGCGGCGACATCGTCGAGATCATCACGGCGCCAGGCGCCAGCCCCAACCCGGCCTGGCTGAGCTTCGTGCGCACCGGCCGGGCGCGCTCCAAGATCCGCCACTACCTGAAGGACCTGGAGCAGGAGGAGTCGCGCGAGCTGGGCGAGAAGATGCTGGCCCAGGCGATGCGCGGCGAGGGCCTGGGGCTGCCCAGCCTGGAGCTGGACGACCCCGCCGCTGCCATCTGGCATGACCTGGCCGCCTGGGCGGGCAGTTCGGGCACGGAGCAACTGCTGGTCGACATCGGCGCCGGCCGCAAGATCGCCGCCATCATCGCCAAGAAGCTGGCGCGGCTGATGGCCAGCCAGGGCCAGCGGCCCGACGCCCTGGCGCTGACGCTCGGCCGTTTCGCTGCGGAACCGGTCGACCGCACCAGCGTGATCATCGACGGCGGCGAAGGCGCCTCGGTGCAACTCGCCACCTGCTGCCGCCCCATCCCCGGCGACGAGGTGCGTGGCTATCTCGGCCGCGGCGAGGGGCTGATCGTGCACACCTGCGAATGCGCGGTCGGGCGGCGGCTGTTCCAGCGCGACAGCGAGCACTGGATCCGCGTCGAGTGGGCCGACGAGCTGACGCGCAGCTTCGAAGCGGCCGTGACCATGCTGCTGGTCAACGGCAAGGGCGTGCTGGCGCAGGTTGCGCAAGCCGTGGCGCAGGCCGAGGCGGACATCACCCACATCGCCATGGGCGACGAGGCGGCGCTGCGCGAAACGGCTGAAATGAACCTGCTGATCGCCGTGCGCGACCGCCTGCATCTGGCCGATGTCCTGCGCGTGTTGCGCCGCACGCCGGCCGTGCAGCGGGTGGGCCGGGTCAAACCCTGAGGCATCCGCGCCACGGTGCCCGGGCCCGTCCGCTCAGCGCTTTGAGTGTTTGAATTGCTGCCCGCGGGTTAACCATTGTTTCGGGGCCCGGTATTCCTCCTCGAGATAGCAAATCGCGGAAATCGTATTTCTCGCGATGTAACCCCATGTTTATGGTCCGGATCGCCAGCCCTGGGACGGGGTGAGCGGTTCCCTCTCCGTCCTGGGGCACTTGCCCTTTCACTACAACGTCGGCCGGCTTCGCACCGGCCTTCGAGACGGAGATCGCATGACCCAGACCCGCCCCTTCGCACCGCGCCGCGACCTCGTCGGCAGCGCCGTGTCCCTGGCCCTCGCGCTGATGGCGCACGAAGCCGCCCTGGCCCAGACGCCGGCCGCCCCGGCGGCCGCAGCCTCGGCGCCGACGGCACAGCCGGCCGAAGCCAAGCCCAAGGCACCGGTCAACGAGCTGGAGAGCGTGCTGATCATCGGTACGCGCCAGTCGCAGCAGTCCAGCATCAACCGCAAGAAGAACGCGGCGACGGCGCAGGACTCCATCGTCGCCGAGGACGTTGGCGCCTTCCCGGACCGCAACATCGGCGAAGCCATCTCGCGCATCGCCGGCGTGGCGCTGGACCGCGGCGACTTCGGCGAGGGCGTGAACGTCACGATCCGCGGCAACGGCCCGGAACTGACGCGCGTCGAAATGGACGGCATGGCCGTGCGCTCCGGCGCCGGCACCGACCTGCTGGGCGGCGGCGATGGCCGCGGCACCGAGTTCCGTGAACTGTCGTCCGACCTCATCAAGAGCGTCGACATCGTCAAGGGCTCGACCGCCGCGATGGTGGAAGGTTCGCTCGGCGGCGGCGTCATCATCACGACCCGCACCGGCCTGGACTTCGACAAGCCCTTCTACTCGCTGCGCGGCGCCGTGACGCAGAGCGACCTGAACAAGAAGACCACGCCCAACTACAACCTGGTGCTGGCCGACAAGTTCCTGGACAAGCGCCTGGGCGTCATCATCAACCTGAACAAGTCGCGCCTGCAGAACGAGCAGCACGGCATCACGCAGGGCGGCAGCAACGGCCAGCAGGGCCTGGTGCGCCTGGCGGACTTCGACAACTCGCCCGAGAAGACCTTCACCTTCAACCCGGCGACCGTCAACGGCCCGGAGATGAACACGCCGAACGTTGCTTCACCGCTGACGGCGGGCGGCTTCTTCAACTCCGCGACGCCGCTGGAGCTGATCACCAAGGCCGCCGGCGCCCAGACCAAGGCGGACTGCTTCACGCTGTTCCCGAACCTGACGACCGCGCAGACCAACTCCATCGTCAGCGCCTCGCGCACCGCCGCCTATGGGCAGCGACTGAACGAGCAGATCACCTGCCTGAACCAGTGGAGCGACTACTCGCCGTCCAACACCGCCGGCTTCCGCTACAACTTCAAGAGCCAGGACGACAAGCGCCAGGGGGGTGACATCCGCCTGGACTTCAAGGTCAACAGCAACCTGACCGTCTACTCCAAGCTCAGCCTGAACAAGCGCTCGGTCAAGGACATCGTCGGCTTCCTCGGCGTTGGCAGCTCGGTCCTGACCAACCAGACCACCCCGGCCGTCGCGGCGCCCACCTTCCTCGACAACACGACCACCAACGTCCGCACGCTGAACCCGGTGACGAGCGCCTATGCCTCGCTGCTGCCGGGCTCCTACTCCTTCCGCGCCAACAATGCGCCGCTGGTGCTCGGCACGACCACCAACGTGCTGCCCGGCTACACGGTCGACTCGGCGCACCACCTGACGAGCTACTCGACCAACAACGGCAGCTTCGGCACCGACACCATCTTCAGCACCATCGACACCGACTCGAAGACGCTGATCGGTGGCGCCGAGTACAAGGACGGCCGCCTCAGCGTGCAGGCGATGGGCGGCTACACCAAGTCCACCGCCATGCGCTATGACCGCCGGGCGTCCTTCAGCTACCTCTATGGCGTCGGCGACTTCAAGATCGATCCGGGCAACGGCCTGTGGTCGTTCACGCTGCCATCCGGCGCCAATGACCAGCTGAACTTCCCGCTCTACGCGGCGATGACGCCGGGCGCCGCGCTGGCCGCCAACCCCGTCTCGGCCCTCAACCCCGTAGCCACGCCGGCCTATACGACCGCCCAACGCGGCCTGTACACGAACAACACGCTGCTGCAGGTCATCCGCTCCTTCGACACCGAGAGCAGCGAGAAGACCGCGAAGGTCGACGTCGCCTACAACCTGGTCGACAAGATCCCGGTGTTCACGTCGCTGAAGGGCGGCATCAACTTCCGCGACACCGGCGGCAAGACCTGGACCGGCGCCGGCGGCACGATCAGCGACCCCGTGGGCACCTTCGGCACGGCCGGCTACATCCCGGCCGTGTACATGCCGCAGGTCAACACGCGCTGGAACGTCATCGGCTGCGAGAACACCCCCGGCTCGCTGGGCGCGGGCGGCCAGCCCTGCGCCTACGGCTACGTCCCCAACAACCAGGCCAACACCGCCACCGGCGGCGTGCCGGCCGGCACGACGACGCTAACCCAGGCGCAGTATCAGGAACTGGTTCGCCAGACCCTGTCGCTGGCGCCGGCGGGCCAGTTCTATGGTGGCTCCAAGGACCGCCCGGCCAACCTGATCGACGGCTGGAACCAGATCGACATCGACAAGCTGTTCCAGCTGGCCGGCATCCAGGCCCGCCTGGACTGCTTCCGCCAGTGCAAGGCTTCCGACGGCAAGGTCTACGACATGCCGGTGACCAGCTTCACCG
>SEEY01000363.1 GCA_004211235.1 Rubrivivax sp. | reverse complement strand
GCGTCAGGGATGCGCAGGCGGCTGTAGGCGCTGCTCTCGGTCTTGGCGATGGGCACGATGTAGGGCTCGATGGCGCGCTTGAAGCAGGCCATGCGGCCGTCGGCGGCCTTGTGCAGTTGCGCGTGGACGAACCAGTCGGCGTCGTTGGTCTCGGGGTAGTCGACCCGCGCGTGGTACAGGCCCCAGCGGCTTTCGGTGCGGAACAGCGATGCGCGCGCCGCCATCTCCGCGCAGTCGCGGATGAAGTGAACTTCCATCGCCCGCATCAGCTCGTGCGGGGCGCGCGCCTGCAGCTGGTCGAGGTCTTCGCGGATGGCCTCGAAGCGCTCCAGCCCGATCTCCATCTTCTTGGTCACCTTGGGCGGCTGCAGGTAGTCATTCACCATGCGGCGCAGCTTGAATTCGACCTGGTTCGGGGGCAGGCCCCTGTTCTCATTCCCACGCAGCAGCGGGCCCTGCACGCGGGCGCGCTCGGCTTCCACCTGACCGGCATCGACCGGCGCGAAGTCGTGCGCGACGCAGAACTCCGCGCTGCTTTCGCCGGCCAGCTTGCCGTAGACGAAGGCGCCGAGCATGTAGTTGTGCGGCACGCAGGCCATGTCGCCGGCCGAGTGCAGCCCGGCCACGGTCGTCTGCGCCCGCTCGTTGACCCACACGCCCGAGGCCGAGTGGCCGCTGCACAGGCCGATCTCGGAGATGTGCATCTCGACCATGCGCTCGCGGTAGTCCGTGCCACGGCCGGCGTGGAAGCGGCCGCGGCTGGGGCGCTCGTTGGTGTGCAGGATGGTCTCGATCTGCTGGATCGTTTCCTCGGCGAGATGGTCCAGCTTCAGGAACACCGGGCCGTTGCCGCCCTGCAGCTCGCGGTAGAACTCCCACATCATCTGGCCCGACCAGTAGTCGCACTCGATGAAGCGCTGCCCTTTCGCATTGGTCGTGTAGCCGCCGAAGGGACCGGTCACGTAGGCGCAGGCGGGGCCGTTGTAGTCCTTGATCAAGGGGTTGATCTGGAAGCACTCGATGCCCGACAGCTCCGCGCCCGCGTGATACGCCATCGAGTAGCCGTCGCCCGCATTGGTCGGGTTTTCGTAGGTGCCGAACAGATAGCCGCTGGCGGGCAGGCCGAGCCGCCCCGCAGCGCCGCAGGCCAGCACGACGGACTTGGCGCGGATGACGTGGAAGTCGGCCGTGCGGCAGTCGAAGGCCATCGCGCCTGCAATGCGTCCCTCGTGCGTCAGCAGCCGTGTGGCGACGAGGCGGTTTGTGATCTCGACGCGCGTTCGCTTGAGCTGGCGGTAGAGCACCTTCTTGATGTCGTGGCCCTCGGGCATGGGCAAGACATAGGAGCCCATGTGATGGACCTTCCTGACGGCGTAGTCGCCCGTTTCGTCCTTCTCGAACTTGACGCCCCAGCGGTCCAGCTCCTCCACCATCGCGTGGCTGCCCGCGGCGTAGGCCATGACGGTCTTCTGGTTGACGATGCCGTCGTTGGCGATGGTGATCTCGCGCACGTACTGCTCGGGCGTGGCGTGGCCGGGCAGCACGGCGTTGTTGAGGCCGTCCATGCCCATGCTGATGGCGCCGCTGCGCTTGACGTTGGCCTTTTCGAGCAGCAAAACGCGCAGGTTCGGATTCGCCTGCTTGGCCTTGACGGCCGCCATTGGGCCGGCGGTGCCGCCGCCGATGACGAGGACGTCGACTTCTGTTTCTATGAGGTTCATGGGGTGTGGAGTGAGGGACCGCGCTGCAGGCGCAGCCGGTACTGGAAGTTGTCGGCGCGGCAGTACAGGTGCTCGTAGTCGAGCGGCCGGCCGTCGCGGCCGTGGGTGAGGCGTTCGATGTGCAGCAGCGGCGCGCCGGGCTCCGTGCCGAGCAGCGCGGCCTGTTCGGCGCTGGCCAGCAGCGCGTCGACGACGAGGTCCGCATGGCCCAGCGGCGCGCCGCAGTCGGCTTCGAGGATGCCGAAGATGTCGCGCACGGCGAGGTCTTCGGCGGCGATGCGCCGGCCGAGCGCCAGCGGCAGCCAGGTGAGGTCCAGCGAGACGGGCTGCGAGCCGACGTGGCGCACGCGGCGGATCTGGGTGACGAGCTCGTTCGCGTCGAGCTCCAGCCGCTGGGCAACCTCGTCCGTCGCCGGCACCGTGGCCACCGACAGCACGCGGTTGTAGGTGTCGTGGCCGAGCGCGCCCATGGCCTCGGCAAAGCCCTGCAGCCGGCCCAGCTCCTGGAAGGGTTTGGGCGCGGACACGAAGCTGCCCTTGCCCGCCACCTTGAAGATGACGCGCTCCTTCTGCAGGTCACCCAGCGCCTGGCGCACGGTGATGCGGCTGACGCCATAACGGGCCATCAGCTCGCTCTCGGACGGCAGGCGGTCGTGCGGCTGCCAGTCGCCGCTGACGATGCGGGCCCGGATGTCCTCGCGGATGCGGCTGTACAGCCGCACGGCGGCGGGGCCGTGGTGCAGGGCTGCGTCAGCGAATGCGGGGGAGTTCATCGGATGGGAGCGGGGCCTGACCTGTCATGTCAGGTGCTCTCATCGCAAGCGCTGTGCCGGCCCCTCGCCGCTCCGGCAAAGGAGGCCTTTTCTCCTATGAAAAACGGTCCGCCGACCTGCCGTGGAGCCCGCTCGACCGACGTGTTTGGAAATCAACAGCCTGCTGCGAATTCAACAGCGGCTGTTGAATTCCAAACAGTGGTTCAGCCGCGAACCCGGCGGCGGCCTGCGCGCTGCAGCCACCCCAGCGCTCCGAGCCCGAGTGCCAGCAGCGCCGCCGCCGCCGGCTCGGGCACGGGCGCGAGGTAGGCGGTGCCGGAAGCTGCGCTGAGGCTGAAGGTCGTCACCTCGACGTGATGGGCGTCGTACAGCGTCAGGCCGGTGAGCTTCGCGGTGCTGAGGAAGTTCGCGTCCGCCGAGCCGTAGGCCCAGGACAGCAGGCCCACGCTCACCTCCCACGGCTGGCCCCAGACCATCGGGAAGTCCTTGATCTCGAAGCTGCCCGCGCCGTCGAGCAGGCCCGGCCCGGTCGTCCAGCCGGCCCCGGGCGGCCCGTTGGAGATGGTGCTGACGCCACCGCGCCGCGTGTGGGCGTTCATCACCTCGTAAACGGGGCCGCCCTGATGCTGCACGTCGAGCACGAAATAGGTTTCGCCAAAGTAGTAGGGCGCCGGCGTACCGGGCACGTCGAGCCTGCCGTCGACGGCGAAGCGGTAGCTGACGAAGCCGGCGCTGAGCGCGGACACCATCGGGCTGGACGCCGTCAGCGTGTCGTTGAAGCGTGCGGCGCCGACCGATTCGTACAGCGCCACGGAGCCGGTGGGCCGGCCGAGGCCGATGTCGCCGTGCGCCGACGCGCCCAGGCTGCCGTAGCGCGCCACCGATTGCGCGTTGCCGGTGAAGCTGCCCTCAGACGGCCGGGGGCCGAGGCTGACCGCGGGCAGCGACTTGGCGAGCGTCAGCGGCCCGGTGGCGGCGCTGGCCTGGTCCAGCCCGCCGCTGTAGCCGCAGGCCGCAATGCCTTCCGGCGGCAGCGTGAAGCCGTTGAAGGTGAAGAAGTCGAGCGCCTTGGCGGGCGACATGCTGCAACCGCCCGGCACCGTGCCGATGCCGGCGCCACCGATGGCGCCCGCGTAGGCGTCCAGCGACGGGGCGGCCGCCGCGCTGCTGGCGGCCACGAGGCAGGCGGCCCCGACGCCCGCCACAGCAGCCAGCGCAGCCAGGGCCGGCACCCGGCGCGGGCGATTGGATCTTGAACGCATCGTCGACATGGAGACTCCTGGTTGGCAGGTCTCCAGCCTAGGCGGCGCGGCCGCGCTTGACGAGCCGCAAAGCTGCGGAACTGCAGCCGCAACGCTGCAGCCCCCTAGCCTGGCAATGCTTCGGTCGCTTCCCCCAGTCGCTCGAACTCGGCAATGACCTGGGCGCCGAACAGCAGCAGCGTCGCCGCGATCTCCAGGCTCAGCAGCACGGCGATGGCCGTCGTCAGCGAACCGTAGACGGTGCCGATCTGCGACAGCGTGCCGAAGTACCAGACCAGCACATGGCGGGACAGCTCCCACAGCAGCGCCGCCGCCAACGCGCCGATCAGCGCCAGCGGCAGCGACGGCCGCCCGCCCGGCATGATCATGTAGACCGACGCGAGCACGAACACCTCGCCGGCAAAGCCCAGCAGGTAGAGCATCACGCCCGAGATGCCGTGAAGGGACCATGCGTAGCCGAGGAATTCCACCTCGCGCTGCCCCAGCGCCTGGAAGCTGCCGGCCACCAGCGTCACCAGCAACAGCCCGACGCTCAGCGACAGGATGTAGAGGTAGGGGATGACGGCCGAGACGAGGAAATGCCGGCGGCTCTCCTTGCGCCGGTGATGGAAGATGCCCTGCATCGCGCTCTCCAGCACCGAGAAGGCGAGCGAGCTGAAGAACAGCATGCTGACCAGCAGCACCCAGCCCATCACGTCGCGGTGCGCGAGAAAGCGCGCCAGCTCCGCCACCACGGCGGCAGACTGGCCGGGCACCAGCCACTCGAGATAGCGGCCCACCGTCTGCAGCAGCTCGGCCTGCGGCACCCAGTGCGACAGCGCGATGACGCTGAGGATCAGCAGCGGCACGATGGACAGCAGTGCGTAGTAGGCCACCGCGCCCGCCAGCAGCAGGCCCTGGTTGGCCCTGAAGGCCTTGAGCGCCTGCCAGGCGAAGCCCCAGGGATCGTGCAGCAGGCGGGCGGACTGGCGGGCAAACCGGCGGACGAGGAAGCGCATCGCAGCAGGGTCGGGCAAGCGCGGTGCCAGGGCCTGTCGGCCGGCATGCCGCGGGCCTGTCGGCCAGAGCCGCGAACCGTCCTGGCG
>SEEY01000362.1 GCA_004211235.1 Rubrivivax sp. | reverse complement strand
AGCAGCAGTGCCGCGGCGGCGGCGAAGGCGCGGGACAGCAACTTCATGGCCCGATTGTTGCAGCGCGCCCGCGGTCACCCGCCGCTCGTCAACCCGCCGACGCCATCACCGACGCCGCGTCGGGTATGACGGCAGGTGATGGCTTGCGCTGGCTACGGGATCGGCGGCAGCTCCGGTGCGTCCAGCCCGGCGAACGGATCGGCCCAGGCCGGCAGCGCCATCAGCCGGGCATGCCAGGCGGCGAGCGCCGGGTAGTCGGCCAGCGGCAGCTTCGCCACGTCGTTGAAGGGTAGGAACACGCCCATGCGGAAGTCGGCATAGCTCAGGCCGCTGGCGAGCAGCCAGTCCTGCCGGCTCAGGTGCGCGTCGAGGATGGCGGCGGTGTCGTGGAAGCGGCTGGTGCCGCGCGCCAGGGTGCCCTCGTCCAGCGCGCCCAAGTTGTAGCGCTGCTTGGTGCCGCGTTCGAAATGCACCATGTCGCAGGCCTGCATGAAGTTGTCCCGGCTCCAGCTGACCCAGCGGATCATGTCCGGCAGCTCCGCACCCGTGCGCCAGAACTCCGATCCCACGAGCTGCGAGAGCCGGCAGGCGATGGCATCGGCCTCCCACAGCGAGCTGCCATCCGCGTCGACCAGGATGGGCAGGCGCAGCGACGGGTTCAGCGGCCGGAACTTCGCGTCCTGCCCCGGCGCCAGCGGTGCAGCAAACTCATAGGTCACCGGCGCGGCCAGATGCTTCGCCACGGCGACGGCCAGGCGCGGATTGGGGTTGCGGGAGAAGTAGAGGATGGGATTCGGCATGGCGCGCAGTTTGCCGTCGCTGCGCCGCGGCGGAATCCCGTGGATGCACGGAGCCGCGCCCGTCGTCAGCGCCTGCGTGGAGCGGTCTTTTTCGCGGCCGGGCGGGCGGGCCTGGCCTCCGCCTCGGCGGTGGCCTGCAGAGGCGCCAGCGCGGCCAGCGTGTCCAGCTGGGTCAGCAGTCGCTGCAGATAGCCGGGCGAGAGGTCCTGCAGCTGCTGCAGCGCGCGCGTGACCAGCACTTGGCTGTTCAGCGGGCCCAGGTGCACCGGCACCGGCGCACTGACCTCGGCCATGCGGCGCTGCACGCGCAGCTGGCCCCAGGTGCGGTGGTGGGCAGTGACGATGCGCAGCTCCGGGCCAGCGGATTGCAACTCCGCCAACAGCACGGTCAGTGGACTTGTGGCGTTCGCAATCGCCCGGATCGGCAGCACCGCCGGCTCGGCCTCTGCCCGGCTCACCAGCTTGCCCACCAGCCGGGCGCGAAGGTCACCGGTCTGCGCCGACGCGCGCTGCGCCAGGCCTTGCAGCACGCGCAGGCGCACCGGGTCCGCGCTCACCCCGTCGCCGGCGCGGGCCGCCAACCAGGCCAGCGGGTCGTCGAGGGCGTTCATCACGGTGCAGACGCCGCAGCACGCCGCGGGCGCGGCGTGGGGGCGATCTCGACGCGCCGGTTCAGCGCCCGGCCGGCGGCGGCGTCGTTGGACGCCACCGGCTGCTGCGGCCCGAAGGCGGCGGCGAACACGGCGTCCGGCGGCAGGCCCTCGGCCATCAGCGCGCGGGCCACGGTGAGCGCCCGCTGAGCGGACAGCTCCCAGTTGTCGGCGAACTTCGGCGCGCCCTTGCCGGTCACCAGGCCGCGGTCGTCGGTGAAGCCGCTGACCATCAGGATCTCGTCGCGCTGCGCGAGGTAGGTGCGCAGCGGCAGGGCCAGGCTGCTGATGAGCTTGCGGCCATCGGCATGCAGCTGATCGGAGCCGATGGCGAACAGCACCGCGCCGCTGATGCCGATGCGGCCCTCGACCAGCGTGATGCGGCCGTCTGCCAGCGGGCCGGCCAGTGCGCGCTCCAGGGCTTCGCGCCGCGCCTGTTCGGCCTGGCGCTGCTCGACCTCGGCCTTGAGCTGATTGGCCAGATCCAGCTGCCCCACGAGCGCCGCGGCCAGCACCAGCACGAAGGCGCCGAGCACGCCGGCCATCAGGTCGCCGAAGGCGGCCCAGGCCGGGGCGCCAACGCCGTCTTGCTCGATCTCCAGCGGCTCATCCATTCGCAGCCGCCGTCGTCTGCAGCGCGTCCAGCACTGCTTTTTGCGAACCCAGGCAGAGGTCAATCACCTCGCGCGCCTGGGCCACGTAATAGCCCAGCTGCTCGTCGCTGCGCGTCATCGCGCCGGCCAGGCGCTCCTCCAGCGCGGCCAGGTGCTGCACGAGCAGCGCGTTGGCGCCCTGGAATTGCTCCACCGCCGCGCCGAAGCCTTCGCCCAGGCTGCCCATCTCTGCCGCGCTGGCGGCGATGGTGGTGGCCGCGTCCGCGAGCGCCTGGCCGGTGGCGCCGGCCTGTTCCGTGAAGCGCTGGCCGAGCGCTTCGAGTTGCGTGGCCGAACTGCCGACGAGCGCTTCCACCTGGGCCGCGGCGCTGTGGGCCAGGGTGTTGACGTGGGAGGCCGTGCCGTCGAGCAACGCCGCCACCTGCGTCGCCGCACCGCCGAGCAGTGCATTGACCTGCGATCCGGCGCCGCCCAGCAGCGTATCCAGTGCCGCGCGCTGCTCGCCGGCGGCCTGTTGCAGCGAAGCGAGCAGCGTCGACACGGTCTGCATCAGCTCGGCACGCTCGGCCAGCGCGGCGCGGTCCTGGGCCTGGCTCTGCGCCAGCTGTTCGCGCAGCGCGGCGACGACCTCGACCGCGGCGCGGGGCGCTTCGCCGGCCGCCTGCAGCAAGGCGCCGGCTTCGCTGAGCGTCGTCTTCGCCTGCGCTTCGGTCTGCGCAACCAGATCTCGCGTGTGCTGCAGCAGGCCGTCGGCGAGCTGCTGTTGCTGGGCCAGCTGCGCGGCACCGGCCGATTGCAGCTCGCTGCGCCAGGCCGCCAGGCGCTCGGCGTCGTTCGCCGCATGGGCCGATTGCAGCTGCGTGTGCGCCTCGGCCAGCGCCGCCACGGCGGCCTGCGTCTGCGCGGCGAAGCCGGCGGTCAGTGCGGTCAGCGCGTCCTGCGCGCGCTGGCCGCTGGCCGCCAGCAGCTGCTGTGCGGCCTCACGCTGGGCGGCGAGCAGCTGTTCGTTGGCAGCGCGCTGCGCGCCGAGCGCTTCGGCGTCGGCGCGGGCTTCGGCGCGGCGTTGGGCCTCCAGTTCGGCCTGCAGCGCCGCATGGCGCGTCTGCGTGTCGGCGATGCGGTCGAGCAGGTCCTTTGTCTGCGCGGCGAAGCCGGTGGTCAGTGCAGTCAGCGCGTTCTGGGCGCGCTCGCCGCTGTCGGCCAGCAGCTGTTGCGCGGCTTCGCGCTGGGCAGCCAGCAGCTGCTCGTTGGCGGCGCGCTGCTGTGCGAGCGCCTCGGCGTCGGCACGGGCCTCGGCACGGCGTTGCGCATCGACGTCAGCCTGCGTGGCCTGCTCGCGGGCCTGCGCCTCGGCGATGCGGTCGAGCAGCGTCTGCGTCTGCGCTGCGAAGCGCTCGGCGGAGTCGGCAATCGCCTGTTGAGCGGCGGCGCGCTGCCCGGCCAGCGCTTCGATCTGGCGGTTCAGCGCGGCGGCGCGGGCCGCATCGGCCTCGCCCTGTGCGGCCAGCAGCGCCTGGGCCTCGGCGGCCCAGCGCTCGCCCAGGCGGTCCACGGCCTGTTGCGTCATGGCGCTGGTGTCGGCCAGCAGCTGCAGCGCGGCTTCGCGTTGCGCGGCCAGGCCTTCGCCCTGGGCACGGGCCGCGGCTTCGCCTTGCTGGGCGATCTGCGCCACGCCGGCTTCGAAGCGCGCGCCGAGCGCCGTGAGCTGCTCGCCCACCTGCGTGCCGACGCGCTCGTGCAGCGCCGCGGCCTCTCGGGCGATGCCGGCCATCGCGGCCTCGGCGGCGGGCTGGATGGCGGCGCCGGCCAGGCGGGCGCTCTCGGCCAGGCTGGTGCGCAGCGTCGTGTCCACGCTGGCGGCGAGCTTCTCGTAGGCCTTGCCGGTCTCGCCGTGGAACCGGGCGTTCTGCGCGGCGAGCTGGTCGGCCATCGCCTGAGAGAACTGCTGCAGCTGGGCGACGAGTTCGAGCTGGTTCTTCCTGGCAATTTCAGCGGCGGCCACTTCGGCGGCGGCCTGCTCCACGGCCCGGCGGTGTGCGGCGGTCAACGGGCGCAGGCGGCCGAGCAGGGCGGTGTCCAGCAGCGCCACGACCGCGGCGCGTTCACGCCGCGCCAGCGCCACCATCAGGCCCAGCATCGCCGAGCCCGCCACGCCGGCCACGCTGGCGCTGAAGGCCAGGCCCAGCCCCTGCACCGGCGCGCCGAGTGCGGTGCGCAGCGCGGCGAGGTCCGCCGAAGCGCCCAACGCGCTGGCCGTGCTGCCCAGCGTGATGACCAGGCCGATGAAGGTGCCCAGCATGCCGAGCAGCACCAGCAGGCCGGCCAGCGCCGGCGCCAGCGCCAGGCCGGGCAGCGCCACGCGCAGGCCGTCCAGCCGCTGCTGCACGGCAGCGCGCAAGGTGGCGGGCACGGTGGCGACCCAGGCGTCGGTCGGCTCGCCGCCGAGCGCTGCTTCCAGCTCGCGGCTGGCGCGGCGGAAGGCGGTCAGCTCCCACACACCGACGGCGAAGAAGGCGGCGATCAGCAGCGTCATCGCCAGCGCCACCGGGTGGTGGCGCGCGGCGGCCAGCGCGGCGCCGGCAATGCCCGCCAGGCCCGCGGCCAGGGCGAGGGGGTAGAGGGCGTTCAGGAAACGGTTCATCAGGCGTCGGCTTGGTTCAGGGCTTCAAGGAGGCCCTGCACCGGTTGCAATCGGAGGTCGAGCTCGGCCCGCAGCGCGCGCTGCAGATCGGCCCAGAAACGTTGACGCCAGCGGCGCGGGTCGGCGGCGTGGTGGGCCTCGGCG
>SEEY01000361.1 GCA_004211235.1 Rubrivivax sp. | reverse complement strand
ACGCGACGGACCTGAACGCCAGCTGTTCCTGGATCCAGTACTGGGTGGAGCTCGACAAGCCGGAGGACGCCACCGTCTACCGCGACTATCTCGTGCATTACTCCGAGGCGCAGCGCACGGCCGGCCGCTTCACACGCCCGACCAACGTGAAGCTGCGCAACGTCATGGCCTGGCTGGACGCGCGCCGCGTGCTGCCCGCTGATGTGCGCCTGCAGACCTGGCTGGCCTTCGGTTTCCTGATCGTCTGCGTCGTCAACATGGTGGGCCTGCTGCTGGCCAAGACGCTGCGCCGGGCCGGCGAGATCGGCGTGCGCCGCGCGCTCGGCGCCACGCGCGGCGACATCTTCAAGCAGTTCGTCGTCGAGGCCGGCCTGCTCGGCCTGCTGGGCGCCGTTCTGGGCTTGCTGTTCGCCAACGCCGGCCTCTGGCTGGTGCGCCACAGCCCCAACGACTACGCCCGCCTCGCCGAGCTCGACGCCTCGATGCTGGCGCTGACGCTCGGCCTGGCCCTGCTGGCCAGCCTCTGTGCCGGCCTGCTGCCCGCCTGGCGAGCGGCGTTGGTGACCCCCGCAGTGCAACTGAAGGTGCAGTGATGGAATCGACCCCGACATTCGCCCCCGACGCAACCCGCCGCGGCGCCATGGCAAGCGCGCTGCATGCGCTGCTGCTGGACCTGCGGCCCATCCTGTCGACGCTGCGCCGGCACCGAATCGCCGCCGGCCTCATCGTGCTGGAGGTGGCGCTGACCTGCACCATCGTCACCAACGCGCTGCATCTCATCCAGACGCGTGTGGAGGCCCTCGGCGCCGACAGCGGCATGCTGGAGCCCGGCATGGCGGTGCTGGAGGTGCGCTACAGCAAGCCGGTGCCGCCCGAACGCCGGGCCGGCATCGTGCAGGAGGACATGGCGCGGCTGCGGGCGTTGCCGGGCGTCGTCACCGCCACCTCGGCCAACCAGATCGCCTATGCCTACAACAGCAACAACAGCGGCGTGCGGCTGGCGCCGGGCGACAAGGCCGAGCGGCTGCTGGTGGCGGCGCAGTACGGCGGCGACGAGCAGCTGCTGCCGACCTTCGGCCTCAAGCTGGTCGAGGGCCGCAACTTCCTGCCCGAGGAGGTGCTGGACTCGCACAAGGCCTTCAGCGTCGACGAGCCCCGCATCGGCCAGGTCATCATCACCCAGGCCATGGCCGAGAAGCTCTTCCCCGGCCGCTCGGCGCTCGGGCAGGGCCTCTATGTGTTCAGCGACTCGCCGTCCACGGTCGTCGGCGTCGTGCAGCATCTGGCCCATCCGATGGTGAGCCGGGCACGCAGCGACGGCGGCAGCGGCGAGGCGCTGTCGCTGATCTTCCCGCTGCGGGACGCCGGCTTCTACGTCATGCGCGTTGCCGACCCGGCGCAGCTTGATGCGCAGATCAAGGCCGCCACCGCCGCGCTCGAGGCGGTGGACCCGGGCCGCATCGTCACGCAGGCGCGCCCGCTGCACGAAATGCGCGCCGGCTTCTACGCGCAGGACCGTGCGATGGCCTGGCTGATGGGCGGCGTCAGCGTGTCGCTGCTGCTCGTCACGGCGCTGGGCATCGTCGGCCTCGCCAGCTTCTGGGTGCAGCAGCGCACCCGCATGATCGGCACGCGCCGCGCCTTAGGCGCCACGGAAGGCCAGATCCGGCGCTACTTCCAGGTCGAGAACCTGCTGCTGACGACGACCGGCATCGTCATCGGCATGGCCGGTGCGGTGGGTTTGAGCCAGCTGCTGATGCAGAGCTACGAGGTGCCGCGCCTGCCCTGGGGCTATCTGCCCGCCGGCGCGCTGGCGCTGTGGCTGCTGGGCCAGGTGGCCGTGTGGATGCCGGCCCGGCGTGCCGCCCGGCTCGCACCGGTGGCGGCGCTGCGCAGCTAGAGAAATCCCCGGCCGCCACGGGCCATGCGACTGCTGGCAGCATGCCGGCATGCGCACTGAACCTGTCCGTCGCCGCTGGCGGCGCATCGCCGGCCTGGTGCTCCTGGCCGCCCTGGGGCTGGGCCTGCAGATGGGCTGCGCGACGCTGGACGAGCGCCAGCGCGGCTGGATCTTCCAGCCCGGCGACCGCACCTGGGCCGGTGGCGTGGCCGCGGCCGAGGGCATGGACGACGTCTGGATTCCGTTCCAGAGCCGTCTCGACGAATCACGCGGCGCCGACGTGCGGCTGCACGGCCTGTGGCTGCCGCAGGCCGACCCGAACGCCCCCGTGCTGCTCTACCTGCACGGCGCCCGCTACGACGTGCGCGGCAGCGCGCCCCGCATGCGCCGCATGCACGAACTTGGCTTCGCCGTGCTGGGTGTGGACTACCGCGGCTTCGGCCGCAGCTCGGCGGCGCTGCCCTCGGAGGCCCTGGCTGCCGAGGACGCCCGCGCCGCCTGGGACTGGCTGGCGCGCCAGCACCCCGGCCAGCGCCGCTTCATCTTCGGCCACTCGCTGGGCGGCGCCATCGCCGTGCACCTGGCCAGCGACATCGACGACGAGGCCGGCCTCATCGTCGAAGGTGGCTTCACGTCCATCCCCGACGTCGTCAGCACCTTCCGTTGGGGCTGGCTGCCGCTGTCGCCGCTGATCACCCAGCGCTTCGACGCGGCGTCGCGCATCGCCGAGGTCGGCTCGCCGCTGCTCGTGGTGCATGGCAGCCAGGACAGCCTCATCCCTGCGCGCCTCGCCGAGCAGCTCTACGAACGCGCGCGCGAACCCAAGCGCTTCGTGCTGGTGGATGGCGGTTCGCACCACAGCACCAACGCGGTGGGCCACGCGCAGTACCGCGAAGCGCTGGGCGACCTGTTCGGGCTTCGGTCAGCCCGCCTGCAGTGAACGGAGCTCCGTGCCCCAGTTCGCCCAATGCTTGCGCACCGCCTCGCGCTGCTCGGCCGTCAGGCCGTTGAGCAGTTTCAGCACGCTGGCGATGATCTGGTCGCGGTAAGGTTGCTCGGGCGGCAGCTGCACCAGGTTCTGCATCAGCAGCGCGGTGCCGCCGGCCAGGTCCTGGCGCGACCAGTCCCGCAGCGCCTCCACGGTGCGCGCCTGGCGCAGGGCGCGGCCCTGGGCCATCGCCGGCATGTCGAAGTGCCAGCCATGGGCGTCGGCGCGGGCCTCCTTGAGCGTCGTGCGGTCGAGGTCACCCAGCCAGCGCTCCAGGTTGTCGGCGTAGCGCTTGGCGCGCTCGTCGGGGCCGCGGCGCCCGCCTTGCTTGTCGCGCCACTCGGCGGTCTTGTCGTCGAGCTTCTTCTGCAGGTGCTGCCATTGCTCCGGCTTCAGCTCGGCCAGCAACGGCGCGGCCAGCGGCGCGGCATGTTGCAGCGTGCGTTGCGCACTCGCCCGGGCGCCGCGTTCCAGCGCGAGCAGCTCGTCCTGGGTGACGCCGTCGTCCAGTGCCGCATGCGCCTGGCGCAGCAGCGCCTGCCACTGCGGCAGCTCCTCGCGGCGGTGCCAGGCCTGGAGCGCGGCCAGTTGCGTCTTGAGCCTGCTGCGCTGGTCGCCATCCAGGTCGAGGTAGCTGTCGGCCCAGAGGCTGGCCAGCAGCGGGAACTGGTTGTAGGCCAGCGTCACGCTGGAGCAGCCGATCAGGCCCACCAGGGCCGTCAGGCAGAGCAAGGTGGCAAGTCGCTTCAGCAAGGGCGGGTTCCTGATGGGCGGGTGGCAGTGCCGCGCATGATGGACCAGGACGGCAGCGTCCGTGTGTCTCAGGTCAATCCATGCTTTTGTAGGGCAGGGCGCCGTCTCAGCCGACGCGTCGGGCCGCACGGGGGCCGGCGGCAAGCGGCGTGCCAGGAAACGCCCTTGGCCGGCGGCCGCTCCACCCGCGCCCCACAAGGGCGTTGCAGCGGGCGCCGGCTGGCTCGCAGCGGCACGGTTATCGTCGGTGCTCCGTCAAGTCGTCGCGCCACGTGTCGCGCCTGCCCGTGTCCCAACAGGATCTGCCGCACACCCTCAAGCTGATGACCGTCTGGCTGCTCGTCGGCCTGGGCATCTTTCTCGGCATCAAGGCCTGGGAGCAGCAACGGGTGACGCGGCGCTTCCAGCTCGATGGCCAGACGGTGGTGCTGGCCCGCGGCGCAGACGGCCACTTCCACTGGCCGGGCCGCGTCGGCAGCATCGACGTGGACTTCCTCGTCGACACCGGTGCGACGACGACGGCGCTGCCGCAGGCCCTGGCCGAGCGCGCCGGCCTGACCCCGCTGGGCACCGTGCGCACGCAGACGGCCGGCGGCGCGGCCAGCGGCTTCGTCGCACGCGCCGACATCTCCCTGGATGGCGGCATGCGCGCCGACCGGTTGATGGTGGCCGTGCTGCCCAACCTCGGCGCGCCGCTGCTTGGCATGGATGTGCTCGGCCGCCTGCACTTCTCGCAGAAGCCGGGCGAGCTCCGCATCAACCCCAAAGAATGATGGGCAAGGTCGTCCTGAGCGTTTTGCGTGCACTGCTCGGCCTGCTCGGCCTGCTCGCGTGCAGCGCCCATGCGGCCTGCCCGCCCGTGCCGGCAGCGCGCAGCGCCGCGCAGTCTGCGGCGTGGGCAGCCAGGGCGCCCGACCGCGGGCCGCTGTGGCGCATCAGCCGCGGCGGGCACAGCAGCTGGCTGTACGGCAGCCTGCACGTGGGCAAGGCCGACTGGCCCTACCCCGGCCCGGCACTTCGCCAGGCCTGGGCCGAGACCGAAGTGCTGGCCGTCGAGCTGGACCCGGCCGACGTCGCCCCGGCGCTGGCCGCCCTGCCACCGCCCCCGCCGCTGCCGGCAGCGCTCGGCCGGCGTGTCCGCGCAGCGGGGATTCACTGTCGAAGCGGTCCACCTCGCGAAGTAGCATCGCAAAGCCATCAGGAGACAAC
>SEEY01000360.1 GCA_004211235.1 Rubrivivax sp. | reverse complement strand
GACGGCAGCACGGTCACCGGCGGCGCGGCCTTCACGCCCAGCTTCACCGGCCCGGCGCTCTACAGCGATGCGGGCAAGTACAAGACGCTCAAGTTCGAGGACATCGACAAGAACAAGGTCGACATCGAGAAGCAGGCCAACGACGGCTGGGTCGCGATGGTCCAGCACTATTTCGCCAGCGCCTGGCTCGTGAACGAGGCGGGCAGCCGCGAGTTCTTCGTTCGCAAGCTGCCCGGCCAGGCCGGCGTGCAAGGCGACAGCTACGCCGCCGGCATGGTCTTCACGCTGCCGACTCTCGCGCCCGGCGCGACCGCGACCCAGCAGGCCACGCTGTTCGCGGGCCCGCAGGAAGAGAAGAACCTGTCGGCGCTGGCGCCGGAACTGGAACGCGTCAAGGACTACGGCGTGTTCCACATCCTGGCCAAGCCCATGTTCTGGCTGCTGGACAAGCTGCACAGTGTCATCGGCAACTGGGGCTGGACCATCGTCGCCCTGGTGCTGCTGCTGAAGATCGCGCTCTACAGCCTGAATGCGAGCGCGTACAAGTCCATGGCCCGCATGAAGGCCGTCGCGCCCCGCATCAACGAGATGAAGGAGCGCATGAAGGACAAGCCGCAGGAAATGCAGCAGGAGATGATGAAGATCTACCGCGAGGAGAAGATCAACCCCATCGGCGGCTGCCTGCCCATCTTCCTGCAGATGCCCATCTTCATGGCGCTGTACTGGGTGCTGCTGTCCACCGTCGAGATGCGCCAGGCGCCGTGGATGCTGTGGATCACCGACCTGTCGGTGCGCGACCCCTACTTCATCCTGCCGCTGCTGATGATGGCCTCTAGCCTGTTCCAGGTCTGGCTGAACCCGCCGGCGGCGGACCCGATGCAGCAGAAGATGATGTGGATCATGCCGGTTGCCTTCGGCGTCATGTTCTTCGTCTTCCCGGCCGGCCTGGTGCTGTACTGGCTGACGAACAACATCCTGTCCATCGCCCAGCAGTGGGTGATCAACAAGCGGCTGGGCGTTAATTGACCCACCCCCTACCGGCTTCGCCGTGCCAAGGCCAGAGGCCTTGTCGTTCGTCAGGCACAAAGAGTCCTCAGGACTCTTTGTGTCCGGCCTCACCCCCTCAAGGGGGCGCCACTGGCGGCCCGGCAAAGCCGGTTCCGCGGTGGCCGCTGGAGGGAGCGCGGCGCTCCGCGCGCGCAGGCGCCTCGCCAGCCGGCTGCTGCCGATAAATGACTTGCTCCGCGTGAACTGGGTCACGTGAATCTGCACAGCCCCCGCAGCCGGGGGCTTTTTTACGCCCGCTGATCGCAGTTCAATCGCTTCGCGGGGCAGAGAACAACGGCCCGGACGGGGCTCACGAGAGAACCCGACCCGAGCCTCCCCCGCGCCAACACCTGATGCAGCCGCCCAACCGGGCGGCTGTTTCTTTTGGCGCCACGACAATTGCGCCCATGCTGTCCCGCCACGCCGACCCCATCGCCGCCATTGCCACCGCCCCGGGCCGCGGCGCGGTCGGCATCGTGCGGGTGTCATCGCCGCAGAACCTCTCCGAGCTGATCGAAGCGATCTGTGGCCGCCCACTGAAAGCGCGTGAGGCCACCTATCTGCCGTTCCGCGACGCGGCCGGCGCCGCCGTCGACCAGGGCCTGGCGCTGCACTTTCCGGCGCCGCACTCCTACACCGGCGAACATGTGCTCGAACTGCAGGCCCACGGCGGCGCTGTCGTCATGCAGCTGCTGCTGGCGCGCGTGATCGAGGCCGGCGTCGGCATTCGCCTGGCCGAACCCGGCGAGTTCACCCAGCGCGCCTTCCTGAACGGCAAGCTCGACCTGGCCCAGGCCGAGGCCGTGGCCGACCTCATCGACGCCAGTACCGAGGCTGCCGCCCGCAGCGCCAGCCGGGCGCTCGGCGGCGCGCTGTCGCACGAGGTCGGCGTGCTGCGCGACCAGCTGATCCAGCTGCGCATGCTGGTGGAAGCGACGCTGGACTTTCCCGAAGAGGAAATCGACTTCCTGGAGAAAGCCGACGCCTTCGGGCGGCTGGACCGCCTGACGGCGCAACTGAGCGCAGTGCAGGCCCGCACGCGCCAGGGCGCTTTGCTGCGAGACGGCCTGAAAGTCGTGCTGGCCGGCCAGCCGAATGTGGGCAAGAGCTCGCTGTTGAACGCACTGGCCGGCGCGGAACTCGCCATCGTCACACCCATCCCCGGCACGACGCGCGACAAGGTCAGCCAGACCATCCAGATCGAGGGCGTGCCGCTGCACATCACCGACACGGCCGGCCTGCGCGACGCGACGGCGGACGAGGTCGAGCGCATCGGCGTGTCGCGCTCGTGGGATGCGATTGCTGACGCGGACGTGGTGCTGTTCCTCCACGACCTCGGCCGCGTCGGCCAGGCCGACTACGAGGCCGAGGACGAGCGCATCCGCGCGCGGCTGGGCAGCGTGGATTCGGGACGCATCGTGCAGGTCTTCAACAAGGCTGACCTCGCCACGGCTCCGTCGGGCGAGATCGCGCTCAGCCTGAAGACCGGTGAAGGCCTGGAATCGCTGCGCCAGCGCCTGCTGAAGACTGCTGGCTGGCAGGCCGTGCCGGAAGGCCTGTTCATCGCCCGCGAGCGCCACGTGCAGGCGCTGGCCCGGACCGCCGAGCACCTGGAACTCGCCCGCGCGATCGCGGAACAACGGGATGCCGCGCTGGACCTGCTGGCCGAAGAACTGCGGCTGGCTCACGACGCCCTCGGCGAGATCACCGGCGCGTTCTCGGCGGACGAACTGCTGGGCGTCATCTTCAGCAGCTTCTGCATCGGCAAATGAGCAGCGTGCGATGACGCCAAGGCAGCAGGCCCTAGCTAGCGCCCGGCGCTGACGAAGGTCATCTTGCCCTTGCCACCACCGCTGATCTGCGTGTTCGCTGCCAGCTTGGCGCGCGCCTCAGCATTGCCGCGAAGGAAGGCATCGAAGAAGGCCAGCTCCCAGCTGTAGGCCTCGCGCTCGGCGGCTGGCGACAGCAGGTGCCCTTCGCCGGGCAGCTCGACAGCCCACGCCGGGCCGCCGAGGCGGCGCACGCCGGCGCGGACTGCGTCGGGTGAGACGCTCTTGTCGTCGGCCGCATAGACGGCAAAGAAGGGCGCCTTCACGGCGGCCAGCCCGCCGAAGTCTTCACCCAGGTGCCAGGCCTCGGTCTTGAACGGCCCGAAGCCGAAGGTCGTGCCCATGAAGGGGACGAGGCCAAAGCCGGCCTTGATGCGCGGGTCGCGCGGGTTGTGCGCCGGGACCTTCGGATCGACGCCACCGAGCAGGGCCAGCACGGTCAGGCCGCCGGCGCTGGCGCCCGAGGCGCCGATGCGGTCGCGGTCGATGGCGGGGCCGAAGGTTGGCTCCTTCAGCACGTAGTCGAGCGCGGCGCGCACGCCGGCCTGGCGCAGCGCGACGGACTCGAAGTAGCCCGGCGCGCGGCTGTCGCCGTGGAAGAGGTTGACGACGATGTAGCCGTGCGAAGCCAGCAGCTTCAGATGGCCGAGATGCCACAGGCCGTGGGTGTTGTAGCCGCCGGAGTAGACGATCAGCGGGTACTTGGCGGCCGGGTCGGCGAGCAGCGGCTTGTCGGCCGGGCCCTGCATGTGCGGCACGACAGCGTCGCCCGTCTCCTTGTACGGGAAGGCGTAGTCGGGCCGCGGGTTGCTGGTGGGCGTGGGGTAGAGGATGTGCAACACCACCGGCTGCGGCTTGCCGACAAGGGCGCCGGCGCCGGGCTGGCTGGCCGGCACGTTGACCTGAAGTTGAGGCACGGCCTGCGGGTGGGTCAGGATGGCCGCAAGGTACGCGCCGTCCTTGCTGCCGTTGAGGTAGTCGATCAGCGGCCGGCCGCCGGGCACCGTGACCTGCAGGTTGGTCGAGCCGACGGCGAACGGGCCGGGGGCGGCGGCGGGGATCTCCGCTGCCCGTGCCGACGCGGCAAGGCACAGGCTCAACAGCAGGGACACAAAGGCGCGCATGTCATCGGGTGGGGCAGGCTGGGGTGGCGCAATGTCGCCGAAACGCCCGCGGATGACAACGGTGTCTGCTAGGGGTTGGCAGCCTTCCAGCGCGAGTAAGCGTCCAGCGCCTTCTGCGGCCAGGTGCCCCACCAGGTGTAGCCATTGCGGCGACCCTTGGAGATCTCGTTGACGTCGTCGTGGATGGTCTTGGGCCAGTCGCCAAAGATCGGCCTGCCTGTCGGGATGTCGTACAGGCGAGACCACAGCGGGCCGGCGCCGGGCTGAGCGACGAGCTTGCGGCCTTCGGGCGTCATCGTGAAGGCGTGGTCGCGGAGCGCATGCACCTTCAGCCAGGCGATGCCGGCCTCGATGGCCGCCTTCATCGCCGGCGTCGCATGCGGCTGCTGCATCAGGAAAAGCAGCACGCCGGCGCTCTCGGCGCTGGCCAGGCCACGCGGCTCGTAGTTGCGGGCGGAGATGGGCGCGAGCGTGACCGCGTCGACCTGCTGCGTCCACAGGGTCGGCCGGCCGTCCACCTTCACCTGCGCGGCGAGCAGCACATCGACCGCCCGCGTTGCCGCCGCGCGCGCCCGACGACGCAGCGGCGCCGGCACGAAGGCGAATCCCGGCGCGCCATCGGCCACGTCCTGCAGCAGGCGCGCGGCCTCCGCGACGGCGTCGTCGTTGAAGGTGATGCCGTCGTGGAAGCCGCCTTCCAACGGGTAGTTCTGCGGCCAGCCGCCGTTGGGGTACTGGGCCATCAACAAGTAGCCGATGCCTTGGAGGATGGCGGCGCGGTAGACATCGCTCGGGCGCTGCTCATTGACGCGCGCCAGGAAGCGAATCTCGCTGTGCGTGGCGTCGTTGTCC
>SEEY01000359.1 GCA_004211235.1 Rubrivivax sp. | reverse complement strand
CCGCGCTGCGCAGCGGTGTGGACGCGACCGACACCGCGCTGCGCGCCGCCGACCTGCTGATGAAGCGCTACCTGCCGCGCGCTGGCCCAGTGCAGCAGCGGCAGGTTCAGCAGGCAGTCGATGATGATGCGGCCGCGCTGGGCCGGGTCGTCGAGCTGGCCCCAGGCCTGGATGACGCCGGCGCGCGGCAGGTAGCGCTTCATCAGCAGGTCGGCGGCGCGCAGCGCGGTGTCGGTCGCGTCCACACCGCTGCGCAGCGCGGCGACGCAGGACGGCAGGTAGAGGAAGCCAAGGTCGTGGTGGTCCAGCACGTAATGCTTGTCCAGCCGCTGCGCGTAGCTCGGCAGGTGGGCGCGTGCCGCGTCGGCGAAGCGCGCCTCGCCGCTGAGCTCGCGGGCCATCCACAGCAGCCCGGTCCAGAAGCCGGCGCTCCAGCTGCCATTGGTGCCGCGCGGTACATCGGCCCAGGCCGAGGGCTCGAAGCGGCTGGCGATGCTGGTGTCGCCGGGAAAGTGCGGCCCGAGGTCATCCAGGCAGCGCCCGAGCTGCGCGCAGGCCTCGCCCAGCGCGGCCTCGAATGCCAGCTCGGACGGCGCAGCGCTTGTGTTATTTTCAGTTAACGTCAACATATTAAGAAAAAGAGACGGCCACGCCCGCGCGCGGCCGTCAAAGGAGACTCAGGGAGCTTGGTAGTTGCGGAAGCCGCCGTGCCTGCGCATCTGGCCGATCAAGGCCACGTAGCAAAGCGCAGAAAGCACGGCGAGCACGCCGCTGGCGACGAAGGTGTGGCGGTACTGGCTGCCGGTGGCGTCCAGCCAGCCGCCCATCGTGGGCGCGACCAGCATGTAGCCGACGGCCGCCAGCAGGTTCATCGCCGAGAAGAACTGCGCGAAGCGCGCGGCGGGAAACAGGTACTGGCCCAGCGCTGCGGTGCCTGTCAGGTAGATGCCCGACACGACGCCGTGCAGCACGAAGGCGGCGCCGAACTGCTGTGCGTCCTGCACCCACAGGCCGGCAGCCAGCATGCACAGCGCGTAGGCGCAGATCGCCACCAGCCCCACGCGCAGCGGATGGAAGCGGTCCGCCAGCCAGCCCACTGGCAGCGCCAGCACCAGCGAGCAGGCATAGGTGAGCGCCAGCGCGTCGCCGTAGCCGCCCAGGCCCAGGCCGACCTGGCGGGCATAGAACACGCCGAAGCTGTTGACCGGGCTGCCGCAGACCAGGCCCAGCATCATGGCCAGGAACAGCAGCACATAGAAGCGGTGGCTGAAGCACTCGCGCAGGTAGCGCCGCGCGCCCGCGGCCAACCCGCCTTCGCCCACCGGCAGCGGCTCGGGTGGCGGGTAGCGGCCCTCGCGCACCCGCCAGCACACCAGCACGAAGCAGGTGCCGTAGACCAACGCGATGCCGGTGAAGATGGTGGCGAAATGCTGTTCGGCATCGCCCAGCACGAGCGAGGAGAAGCCGATGCCTGCGAGCAAACTGGTGGCGCGGAACAGGCCGTAGAAGCGGCCGACCAGCGGCTGCGGCACCACGTCGTTGATGAGCCCGCCGAACACGGCGTTGGCCGTCACCGAGGCCACCTCGAACACCGTCCACATGAGGCTGAACCAGGCCAGCTGACACAGCCGCTCGCCCGGTGACAGAGAGCCCAGCAGCGGGTGCAGCAGCGCACCCGCCACCGGCGTCGCTGCCATGCCGAGCAGGCCAACGACGATGGCCGGCACGGGCATCAGCAGGAAGGGAATGCGGCGGCCAAAACGGCCGCGATGACGATCGGACTTCACCGCGATGACTGGGCCCAGCAGCATGCCAAGCCCGGCCGGCAGCGAGCCGACCACGAGCGCGATGAAGAAGTCGCTTGCCTGCAACTGCTTGAGCAGCACCTGGGCGACGGGCACCACCGCACGCTCCTTGATGCTCCAGGCGAAGTCGCCCAGCAGCAGCCAGCCGAACAGGGCCACCAGGCCGGCCATGCCGTAGACGAGGCTGCCGCAGTGCCACTGGCGCGGTGCTTCCGGCAGGCCGACGTCGACGTTCATGCGGGCTTCCATGGCAGGCTCGGTCAGCGGCGCTTGGTGGCAGCGGACGCACGGGCCGACCGCACGGGCTTGGCCGGCTGAGGCGGTGCGGTCGAATCGCGGATGACGAGGTGGCTCTGCAGCTCGATGCGCACGCCGCGCTGGCTGCCGTGCTCGATGTGCTGCAGCAGCAGGCGCACCGCGTTCTCGCCCAGCTGTTCATAGTCCTGACGCACGGTGGTGAGCGCCGGATGGCATTGGGCGGCGGACGGAATGTCGTCGAAGCCCACGACCGAGAGCTGCTCGGGCACTGACAAGCCCGCCATCCGCGCCGCGTCCAGCACGCCTTGCGCCATCAGGTCGTTGGCGCAGAAAACCGCCGTGGGCAGGCGCGGTGAATCCAGCAAGGCCCGGCCCTGCTCAAAGCCCGATTGCTGGCTGAACGCACCGTCGACGATGAGGGCGGGATCTGCCGCGATACCCGCTGCTGCGAGTGCCGCAAGGTAGCCGCGCTCGCGCTCGGCACTCTGGCCGGAATACGACGTGCCGCGGATGAAGGCGATGCGGCGGTGACCCAGGTCGAGCAGGTGCTGGGTGATGCCATGGGCGCCGTCGTAGTTGTCGGCCCGCACGACCGGCAGCGGCGTGGGCGCACGCCAGTAGTTCACCAGCACCACGGGAAGACTCAGGCGCTGAAACTGGTCGAGCTGCTCGGCATGCTGGCCCGGCAGGATGAGCAACAGCCCATCGCACAGGCTGGAGAACATCGTGCCGATGTCGTTGCGCGTCTTGCCACCCGCCACTGGGGCGATGTCGTACAGAATCAGGTCGAGCCCGGCCTGCTTCACCATGCGGCTCGTGGCACCGATGATGGCGGCGACCACCGGCGACTGGAAGTCACTCACCAGCAGGCCGAGCACGCCGGTACGGCCACCCTTCATCACCTTCGCACCAATATTGGCGACGTAGCCGAGCGACTGCGCCACCTGATGCACCTTGGCCCGCGTTCCCTCGGCGACATACCCCTTGCCGCTGAGCGCGCGAGACACCGTCATGACCGACACGCCCGCCACGGCGGCGATGTCCGTCACGGTGACGCGTCCGCCCAGGGGCTGGGTGTCGTCGGGGGAAATGGTCATGCTGTGATACGAATAAGTTATCGTTAACTTATTGTGGGCGATCTGGGGCGACCGAGCAAGTGGTTCCGCTAAGGGTTTCCGGCAAGCGGGAAGGCGAAGGGTTCTCCCTCCTGCGAGGTCCGCGGCGGTGAACGTCGGCGCCCAGGTCGTGGTCAGTGCGATGTCGATGAACTCGTCGCCGCCGCCGCCGGCTGGGCGATTACCCGCTGTGAGCGAGCAATGACCGGGATTCACGTGTTGCACGCCAGATGTGGCGAGCCCTCAAACCCCACATCCCTCCTGGCGCCGCCGCAGGTGGGCGCGCAGCGCCGCGTCAACCGTGAGCGAGGCGGCCTTTTCATACGCCTGCTTCGCCTCGGGCCACCGGTCCAGGCGATGAAGCAGGTCAGCGCGTGTCGCCCAGGCATTCTGGAAGCGGCGCCAGCGCTCGGGGTCGGTCCGCGTCAACGCTTCCAGGCGGTCCAGGGCTGCAGCCGCACCTCGCACTTCCGCGAGGCAGGCCACGGTGGCCACCTGGGCGCCCAGCGACGGCGCTTGCAGCAACAGCGCCTCATGCAGTCGCAGCAGCGCAAGCCAGTCCGTCGCCCCGTCCAGGCGCCGCGCGCAATGCGCCGACTCGATGGCGGCCTCGATCTGGAAACGTCCAGGCTGCTGCATCGCATGCGCGCGATGGAGGAGCCGCTCGCCCTGCGCGATGAGCGCCGCGTCCCAGCGCGAGGTGTCCTGCTCCGAGAGGGGCACGAACGCCCCTTCATCGTCAAGGCGTGCTGCCGTGCGTGCAATGCTGAGCATCAAGAGCGCGGCGAGGCCCAGCACTTCGGCCTCGCCGGGCAACAGGCGGGTCAACAGCACGGAGAGGTACAGCGCTTCGCCCGCCAGGGCGTCCCGTTCGATGCGGCCTGCTGCCGGCAGCCAGTCCAGGGCGTAGGCGCCGTAAAGCGCTTCCAGAACCGCCGGCAGCCGCGTCGGCCATTCGCCTGGACCCGGCACCTCGAACGGGATGCCTGCCTCGCGAATCCGCCGCTTTGCACGCACCAGCCGCTGGGCGAGGGTGGCTTGCGGCAGGGCAAAGGCCTCGGCGATGAACTTCGCCTCCAGGCCGAGGACGGTCTGCAGCATCAGCGCCACCCGGCAGTCGGCGGAAATCGTGGGGTGAGCACAAACGAACAGCAGCGCCAGCCGCTCGTCCGGCAGCGCGTCGGGCTCGGGCAAGGCCGGCGCGGGAATCAGCTCGGCCAACTCGTCAATGGGCACGGCCGCACGCTGAGCGGGAGCGGCCCGGTGGTTGCTCAGCCGGTTCCGAGCCACGGTGAACAGCCAGGCTTCGATACGCTCGGGAACGCCTTGCGCCGGCCACTGGCGCAAGGCCTCCTCGAAGGCCGACGCCAGCGCGTCCTCTGCGGCGGCAATGTCCCCATGGGCACGGGACGCCAGCAACGCCAGCAGGCGCCCGTAGCTGTCGTGGAGCGCGGCCGCTGCGGCTGCTTTCGCAGCAGCCACGACGGCAAGCCCGCGCCCGACGGCCGCCGTCACTTCGGTGGCACCCATTGACCGTCCCGGACGGTCAAGGCGCAGGGCCGCACCTCCACCGAGCCGTAGTGCGCTCCGGGGCAGGCCTCTGCCCAGGCCAGGGCGGCGTCGAGGTCGATGTCCCCCGCCACCAGCACGCCAGCGGCGTGGAGGTCGTTCGCGTACTTGCGAAACGCCGCCTGGCCGGCGGCGAGGATCTCTTCACTAAGTTGCCCGGGTTCCGGCTCTGCGGCAATGAGCAGCATGGAATAGCGCATGAGGTTCTCCTTTGAAGGTCAATGATCGGCGCACCGCGCGCCTTCCTCCATGACAGGTGAGCACCCCAAGAATCGACAAGTCGAGAGGTGGGCGCTGCAACAAACGCCGCTTCCGCCCGCGGTGGCCGCCCCCCCTATGTTCGATGTCGGCCGGCCCTCTTCCACAACTTGAGTGATGCTTTCGCAAGACCCGGCTCACTAGACTCTTCCCGCCCTTCACCCTGCCAAGCGCGAGGAGCGTCGAATGAACGAAGACGACCTCGGTTCCACCGAGCCAGCGCTGCCCGCAAGCCGCCCCCTGAAACCGGTGGGTGCCGAGGCCGAGATGACGCCGTGGCGCCAGCGTCTCGCGACCCTCGTGCTGGATGTGATGCGCTTGCCCCTGAAGATCCTGCTGATCGGCGGCTCCGTGTCGCTGGTGGGCCTGATGCTCCAAAAGGGCTTCGGCATGCCTGACCTGTCGGCGATGGCCGGTTTCCAGTTCAGTGACGCTAAACACGACGGCCTGCGCCTGCTTGTGGCCGTGCTCATCTTCGGCGTTGGCCTCGCGACTGCGGGCTTCCTGTGGTGGTTGTCGGGGCGCTTCTTTGCGCTGATCCAGGGCAACAAGCTCGATCCGGTCAGCCTCGCGGCCTTGAAGGAGCTGCCGATGGGGTTGCCCGAGGGCACGATCCGTGCAGTACTCGCTCTCGTGGTCGCCGTCGTCGGCCTGCCGATGCTGCTCTTCAGCGACACGGTGGGCACGGACAAGGCCATTGCCGGCTACATCAACGGCATCATCACCGGCGTCTTCGGTTTCTACTTCGGGACCCGCACCTCGGGCACGCCCGCACAGGCCCTCGAAAAGATCGAGCGGGCGAACACCGAGGCGCTGACGCAGGCCAAGATCGCCGGCCAGGCGACAGGGGCCGCCGCCAAGGCCGAGAGTGAAGCGGCGCAGGCCAGACAGCAAATGGGCAGCGCACAGACCGAAGCCGCGCAGAGCAGCGCCCAGCTCGGTCGCGCCGACGAGTTCAATGACAAGCTGGCCATGGCCAAGCGCCATCTGGGGGTGGCCAAGACAGTGCTTGAAACGTTTGCGCCCATCCTGCCCAAGGGGGTTCTGCCTGAGAATCTCGGCGAGATCGTCGCGGCCGCCGAAAGCGCGGTCAGCGCCGTGCAGGGCGTGACGGGCTCGACCGCCTCGGTCGACCAGCTCACCGCCTTGGCCAAGGCCGTCGATTCGTTGACCGGCAGCGGCACATCTCCCCTTGGCTCGCTCGTCAGCAGTGCCGCCCCCCTCCTTCAGTCGGTGCTGCCCAAGCTGATCCCAGGCCTCGGTCCCGTGGCGGGGCTGGCCACGCTGATCGGGCTGGGCGTGAAGATGGGGTCCAGCCAGTTCCAGCGCTGGCGCGCGCGCGTTCTCGCCGCGCCGCTCGGCCAGGGGCTGATCGAGTTCGGCGCCTTGTCGCCAGAACTGGTTCATGC
>SEEY01000358.1 GCA_004211235.1 Rubrivivax sp. | reverse complement strand
CGCCAGCCTTTACAGCTTCAAGTACGTCAACGGCCACCCCAAAAACCACCGCGTCGGCCTGCCGACCGTGATGGCTTTCGGCGTGCTCGCCGACGTGGCCACGGGCGCGCCGGCGCTGCTGTCCGAGCTGACCCTGACGACGGCGATGCGCACCGCCGCCACGTCCGTCATGGTGGCCAAGCGCCTGGCCCGGCCGGACAGCCGCGTGATGGCGCTGATCGGCAACGGTTGCCAGAGCGAGTTCCAGGCGCTGGCCTTCCATCACCTGCTGGGCATCCGGGAACTGCGCCTGTTCGACATCGACCCTTCCGCCACCGCCAAGCTGGTGCGCCATCTGAGCGACATGCCGGGCCTCACGTTGACCGTCTGCACCTCCACCGCCGAGGCCGTGCGCGGCGCCGACATCGTCACCACCGTCACCGCCGACAAGACCAACGCCACCATCCTGACGCCGGACATGGTCGAGCCCGGCATGCACATCAACGGCGTCGGCGGCGACTGCCCGGGCAAGACGGAGCTGCACCGCGGCGTGCTGGCCATGGCCCGTGTGATCTGCGAATTCGAGCCGCAATCGCGCATCGAAGGCGACATGCAGCAGATGCCGGCGGACTTCCCGGTCACCGAGTTCTGGCGTGTGCTGACCGGCGCCGCGCCGGGCCGCGAATCGGCCGATCAGGTGACGGTGTTCGACTCGGTCGGCTTCGCGCTGGAAGACTTCTCGGCCCTGCGACTGCTGCACGACCTGAGCCGGCAGCTCGGCCTGGGCAGGCCGCTGGACCTGATCCCGCAGATGGCGGACCCGAAGGACCTGTTCGGCGAACTGCAGCTCGGCGGCCAGCGCCAGGCCGCCTAGCCAGCCTGGCCGGCTGGAGCAGCCAAAAAGGCCGCACCGTCCGGCACGTCCACCAACGCCGGCTTCATGAAGCGCGCGGCATAGGACCGGCAGACGCCGGCCGTCAGGAAGAGGTCGAACAGGCCGGCGTCGAGATGACCCTCGCGCGCCATGCGCTGCATCAGCGCCAGCACTTCGGACAGCGGCTTGCCGGGCTTGTACGGGCGGTCGTCGGCGGTCAGCGCCTCGAAGACATCGGCGATGGCCATCATGCGGGCCTGCACGCTCATCTGCGCGCCGGTCCGGCCGCGTGGATAGCCGCCGCCGTCCATGCGCTCGTGATGGCTGCCGGCGATCTCCGGCACCTCGCGCAGATGCCTGGGGAACGGCAACTGATCCAGCATCTTGATGGTCTGCACGATGTGGTCGTTGATCTTGTAGCGCTCCTCGGCGGTCAGCGTGCCGCGCGCCACCGCCAGGTTGTGCAGCTCGCCGCGGTGATAGAGCTGCTCCGGCTGGCGCATCCGGAAGCCCCAGCGGTTGCCCTCGGGCAACGCTTCGCCGGCCGGCCGCGGCACGAGGTGCTCGGGGCGGTCCTGCAGCAGCAGTTCGGTGGCGGGCAGCGGTGGCCGGGGCCGGCGCTGCCGGCTGGCCTCGTCGGCGGACAGACCCAGGCTGTCGTCCAGGGTTCGCTGCCAGCGCCGTTCGGCGATGCGGCGCAGGCGCGCCAGTGCCTCGGGCGCGAGCGTCTCGCCGCCCACGTTGCAGGCGGCGACGAAGGCAAAGTCCGCGTCCAGCTCAGCCTGCGCCGGCGCCGCAGCCGCCTGCGCGCGCGCCACGCCGGCCTCGCCCAGCTCGGCCTTCAGCCGATCCAGCAGCGCGTCGCGCTTGAGCACCTCGAAGCGGGTGCGGATCTCGTGGATGCGGTTGTGCAGCGTCTCCAGCTTCGTCGCCTTGTCGACCACGAACTCCGGCGTCGTCACCTTGCCGCAGTCATGCAGCCAGGCGGCGATGTGCAGCGCCTCCCATTGCTCGGCGTCCATTGCGAAGCCGGCATAGGGCCCCTCGGCCGCATCGCAGGCCGCCTGCGCCAGCATCTTGACCAGCTCGGGGACGCGCTGGCAGTGGCCGGCGGTGTACGGGCTCTTCGCGTCGATGGCGCCGGCGACGAGCTGGATGAAGCTCTCCAGCAGGGCCTTGCGCGCGCGCAGCAGCAACTGGTTGTCCAGCGCCGCTGCCGCCGTGCCGGAGAGCGCGCGGACGAAGGCGACATGGCTGTGGCCGAGTGGCGCGGGCGTGCCCTGCGCGGGCAGCGCGAAGCTCAGCGTCAGGGTGCCGATGGTCTCGTCCTGACGGTTCTTCAGTGGCAGCGACAGCAGGCGCAACCGCGCTGCGGCGAGGCTGGAGAACAGGTGACCGTAGGCGGCGACGTGGGCCGGGTCTTCCCAGCGCAGCTCCACCTCCACCGGCGCGTCCGCCCGCAGCGCCTGAACCGGCGCGCCAAGGCTGTCGGCCATGTCCAGGGCCCACCGCTTGGCGGCTTCCGGCGCGAGCTCGCCATTGAGCCGGGCCGACGCCGGCAGCAGCGTGCGCTCGTCATCGGACAGCAGGTGCAGGGCGCCGCCGCTGGCGCCGGTGACGGCGATGGTCTCGCGCAGGATGAGGTCCAGCAACGCGTCGAAGTCGCGCTCGGCGCTGAGCGCGCCGCTGATGTCGAGGAAGCGGCGCAGCGAATGCTTCATCTGCGTCATCGACACCGCCAGACGGTCCACCTCGCGGATGACGCTTCTTGCCGGGTCCGGCCCGTCGAACTCGAAGCGCTCGATGGCTTCTGCCTGGCGCGCCAGCTGGCGCAGCGGCCGCGACACACGGTCGGCCAGCAGGTGCACCACCGGCAGCAGCAACAGCATCAGCGCCAGCGAGATGTAGAAGCCGTGGCGGCGGCTCTCGATCTGGAAGGCCTGCAACTCCTCCCGCGGCGCGGCCATCAGCAGCACCAGCGGCGCGCCGGCGGCCACCGCTCCTTGCAGCGGCAGGAGGTGGCTGACCCACTCGACGCCGTCCACCACCTGCACCGGGTCGAGATGACCCGCGGCATCGCGCCGCTGCCAGAGCGTGCGCATCAGGGGCGATGTCGCGTCGGCCACGTTCACCAGGCTCGCGCTGTCCTTGAAGCGCATCTCGGACTCGCGATGCGCCTCCGTCACCACCCCGCCGTCCTTGGTCGCGATGAGCAGCTGCGCCGAGCGGCTGATCTGCGGACGGGTCAGCATTTCGCCCAGCGCATGCAGGCTGACGTCGGCACCGATGACGGCATCGCCATGGGCCTGGGCCAGCGTCACGCCGGCCTCGCCGGTCGTGAAGAAGCGGTAAGGCGCCGACTGCACGACCGCGCCATCGGCGGCGCGCCGCGCCAGCTCGTACCAGGGCCGCGTGCGCGGGTCGAAGTCGTAGTCCGGCCGCGCCTCGCGCGCCACCTCGCGCAGCGCTGCGTCGTAGAAGCGATAGGCACCCTCGGCAGCGATGCCGCTGCGCTGCACGATCTGCAGCGCCAGGGCCGCCTCGGCCGGCGCGCCCATGCGCTTGCGGGTGAACGGGTCGTCCAGCCGCCGCAGCAAGACGAAGGACCCGCCCGTGGTACCGGCATACACCGCGGACACCGACTCGTTGCTGCGCAGCGCCGCGGCCATCTGCGGCAGCGCGGCCAGGCGCTCGGCCTCGGAGCCCGCCCGGCCCAGCGCGCCACTGGCCAGCAGCGCGACGCTGACGCGCGCCGGCCGCAATTCGGCCTCCACGATGCCCGCCGCCTCGCGGCCGATGCGCCGCGCCGCCGCGCCCGCCTGCTGCAGCAGCAGCGCATCGCTGCGCGAGCGCTCGTAGAGCATCAGCACGCTGTAGACCAGCACCACCAGACCGACCATCAGCATGCTGAGCGTGATGTAGAGCGTCTTGGGCTTGATCGACGGCATGTGGGCGCTGGGAGAGGTCTGGTAACAGAAGTATCACGGCAGGCCCGCGCGGTTTTCCCCGGTTGCAGCCCCGCAACCGGCCACAGCGGTTCAGGTTTCGCGTCACTATTTACGTTCGCCCCTTCGACGTGCCCGCCACCAGAATCGACCGTCAATCGACGGGGGGGTTTGCATGGGCTCGAACGCGCATCCGGTCTGCAGCCGCCGGCTCATCTGGCTGTTCGCCCTGGCCGCACCTGTCGCGCTCGCCGATCCGCTCCCCGCCGACCCGCTCGAGCGCCAGTGCTGGCTCGCACACACGCAGCAACGCACGGCCGTGGACCTGCGCGAGCCGGTGTCGGTGCACTTCAGCAATCTGCGCAGCGGCTACCGGGTGCGCACGCCGTTCTGGGTCGAGTTCGGCGTGCGCGGCATGGGCGTCATTCCCGCGGGCAACGCCAACGACAAGGCCGGCCACCACCACATCCTCATCGACACGCCGCTGCCGCGGGACCACACCGCGCCCATCCCGTTCTCGGGCACGCACAAGCACTTCGGCAAGGGCCAGACCGGCACCGAGCTGGACCTGCCGCCCGGCCGCCACACGCTGCGCCTGCTGTTCGCCGACCACGCGCACAAGCCCTATTTCGTCTTCAGCAACGAGATCGCCATCCAGGTCACCGGCAGGCGCGGCGACTCCGGGCCGCGGGTTGCCGCCGGTGACGCCGACAGCTGCGAGGCCTGGTATCAGGACCAGAGCGCCGCGCCACGGGCCGCGACCGAGCGGGCGGTCTACGTGAAGAACCTGCGCGACGACGAGACGGTGTCGAGCCCTTTCACCATCTCCCTCGGCGTGCTCGGCCCGGGCCTCGGCCTGGCGCCAGCGGGCACGGGCATCGCCGACACCGGCCACCTGCGCCTGAGCTTCAGCCAGAAGGGCAACACCGTGCAGCGCCAAACCTTGAGCGACGGCCGCAGCGAGGCCGTCGTCGACCTGCCCGTGGGCGACTACGAATTGCAGGTGGCGCTGCACGATGGCGCGGGCAACCTGCTGCTCAAGGGCACGCCGCTCAGGCTCA
>SEEY01000357.1 GCA_004211235.1 Rubrivivax sp. | reverse complement strand
CCGTCCGCGCGCTTGAACGTCGTCAGCCGTGAACCCACCCGGCGGGCGGCGGCGCGCGAGTCCAGCGCCTGGCCTTCCGTCGTCAGCAGACGCAGCTGCACGCGCGTCTGGTCGAACTCGATGCCATCGCCCGCGCGGCTCCAGGCGGCCATCACGGCGTCCAGCGTGCGCGTCGTGTTCAGCGCAATCGCCATGTAGATGCTGCTGCCCTGGCGCGGCAGCGCGCGGCCCTTCTTCCAGCCGCTGCTTTCCCAGGCGCGGCGCTGGTAGGCGGTGTTGTTGGCGTGGATGTCGAACACGTCGGCCAGCTGGCTGCTGAAGAAGAGGCCGCGGCCGGTGTGGGCGTCGGGCGCGCTGGTCAGGCGGCCCTTGCTCAGCTCCAGCATCGCGTGCTGGGTGTCTTCGAGCTGGAAGGCGGTGCAGATCCTGTCGAACACGCCGCAGCCGTCGTCGCTGACGAGCAACTGCACATGCGTGGGCGTCTGGCGCAGCGACACGGTGACGCTGCTGCCGCCGGAGTGGTCGGCCGCGTTGTTGACCAGCTCGGTGAAGCCATGCTGCACCATGCGCTCCACATGCCGCGGCAGCGCGAAATGAGGGGCGAAGTCGCGTTGCCAGGGCAGGTCTTCCTGCAGGCCGTGCAGGGTGTAGCTGCGCGCCACCTGGCGCAGCGGGCCGGGAGAGAACACCGGCCGGCGTGCGCTGCCCGAGCGGGTCAGCCAGCCGGCTTCGGCAAGGCGCTTCAGGGCCGACATTGCCGCGCGGCGGCTGGCGCCGGTGCGTTCCTCGATGTGGGCTGCCAGGTCCAGCGAGTGCTCACCGGCGGCGGCGGTGATCCAGTTGGTGAGGTGGTCGAGCACCAGTCTTGTCATGAGCGCGCATTGTGCTGACTACTCTCATCCATGGGGGTGGGGCATGCCCGCTAATCCATAGAATCCCCGACGAGTTACGGCGCGGTTACCAACTACGGTCGGAACCGCAGTCGGCCCAGATTTCTCAACTCCACCGGGAATTTCCCATGCCTCTCGTTTCCATGCGTCAGTTGCTGGACCACGCCGCCGAAAACGGCTACGGCATTCCAGCCTTCAACGTCAACAACCTGGAGCAGGTGCAGGCCATCATGGCCGCTGCCGATGAGGTTGGCGCGCCGGTCATCCTGCAAGCCTCCGCCGGCGCCCGCAAGTACGCGGGCGAGCCCTTCATCAAGCACCTCATCCTGGCGGCCACCGAGGCCTATCCGCACATCCCGCTGGTCATGCACCAGGACCACGGCACCAGCCCCAAGGTCTGTGCCGGCGCCATCGACCTGGGCTTCGGCTCCGTCATGATGGACGGCTCGCTGATGGAGGACGGCAAGACGCCAGCCTCCTTCGACTACAACATGGAAGTGACGCGCAAGGTCGTCGAGATGGCGCACAAGGTCGGCGTCACGGTCGAAGGCGAGCTGGGCTGCCTGGGCAACCTCGAAACCGGTGAAGCCGGTGAGGAAGACGGCATCGGCGCCGAAGGCAAGCTCGATCACAGCCAGATGCTGACCGACCCCGAGGAGGCCGCCACCTTCGTCAAGGCCACGCAGCTCGACGCGCTGGCCATCGCCATCGGCACCAGCCACGGCGCCTACAAGTTCAGCCGCAAGCCGACGGGCGACATCCTGGCCATCGGCCGTGTGAAGGAAATCCACGCGCGCATCCCGAACACCCATCTCGTCATGCACGGCTCGTCCAGCGTGCCTCAGGACCTGCTCGCCGTCATCAACCAGTACGGCGGCAAGATGAAGGAGACCTTCGGGGTGCCGGTCGAGGAGATCCAGGAAGCCATCAAGCACGGCGTGCGCAAGATCAACATCGACACCGACATCCGCCTGGCGATGACGGGTGCGGTGCGCAAGTTCCTCGCCGAGAACCCCGACAAGTTCGACGCCCGCGAGTGGCTGAAGCCGGCCCGAGAGGCTGCCAAGCTGATCGCCAAGCAGCGCTACATGGAGTTCGGCTGCGAGGGCCAGGCCGGCAAGATCAAGGGCCGCACGCTGAGCGACATCGCCGGCGCGTATGCGCGCGGCGAGCTGGCCCAGAAGATCCAGTGAGCCGGGCAGTGGCGACGAGTCACTGCTTCACCTACGGCTCGCTGATGTGGGCCGACATCATGGCCCGCGTCTGCGGGCAGCCGTTCGCCAGCGAGCCGGCCTCGCTGGCCGGCCACCGCCGCCACCCGGTGCTCGGCGAGGACTACCCCGGCCTTCGCCCCGCCCCCGACAGCGACGTGCGGGGCGTTCTGTACCGTGGTGTCGATGCCGCCGCCTGGGCGCGGCTGGATGCCTTCGAAGGCGCGCAGTACGAGCGTGCCTCGGTGCTCGTCACGCTGGCCGACGGCAATACGCTGTCGGCCCAGGTCTACCGCTTTCGCGACGCTTTCGTGCAGCAACTGTTGCCCGGTGACTGGGACGTCGACGCCTTTGCCCGCGAGGGCCGGACACGCTTCATGGCGCGCTACGCCGGCTTTGCTGTCGTCGGGTCGCGCTGACCCGGGCAATAAACCACGCTTCAGGCCCGGTCTCGCTGATTTGCAGCGATCAGAATCGGACCTAACCGCGCTGTCATGCGGTCTGGGAGAAGTCGATGGACGAGCTGACCGGAATCGTCGCGCGGGCGGGGTTCCTGCCGCACGGCTACTGTTTTCAGTGGTCGCCGGCCCTGCTCTGGACGATGGTCGGTTCCGACCTCGCGATCGCGTTGGCCTATTTCTCCATTCCGGTGGTCATCGCGCGCTATGCGCGCCAGCGCCCGCAGGTCAACCTGGGCAGCCTGGCGACGCTGTTCGCCGTCTTCATCTTCGCCTGCGGCGTCACGCATTTGCTGGACGTTTGGACGATCTGGCGTCCGGACTATGAGGTGCAGACGGCCGGCAAGCTCTTCACCGCCTGCGCGTCCGTGTTGACGGCGGCTGCGGCGTGGCGGCTGCTGCCGCGCCTGCTGGCCGTGCCGTCGGTGCAGGAGATGCGCCGGGCCAACGAGGCCCTGCGCGAGGAGGTGGATCGCCGTCAGAGTGCGGAAGACCATCTGCTGGAGACGGAGCAAGGCCTGGCGGCGACGTTGGCGGCCATTGACGCCGGCTACATCACGACGGATGGCGAGGGTCGCGTGACGCGCCTGAACGCCGTGGCGGAGCGCATCACCGGCTGGACGGCCGAGCAAGCCCGCGGCCGGTGCATCTGGGAGGTCTTCAAGCGCGACGGTTTGCCGGCCGATCTGGCGCAGCGCAACGCGGTCGACGTGGTTCGGGAACGCGCACCCGACATCGCCTTTCAGCGCCACGCCGTCTGCATCGCCCGCGACGGCGGCCGGCATCCCGTCGAGGTGCATGCCGACCTGACCCATCACGCCGATGGTCGCGTGCGCGGCATCGCCGTCGTCTTTCGCGACGTCGGCCGCCTGAACGAGGCGGAGGCCGAGGTGCGTCGGCTGGCCGCCGTCGTCGAGTCGTCCGCCGACGCCATCGTCGTCAAGTCGCTGGACGGCGTCATCACCAACTGGAACGCGGCCGCAGAGCGCATGTTCGGCTACACCGCCCAGGAGGCCGTGGGTCAGCCGGTGCAGATGTTGATTCCCGCCGAGCGCGAGGCCGAGGAGCTGCGCATCCTGGCGAACATCGGCCAGGGTCAGCAGGTGCCGCCCTTCCGCACCGTGCGCATTGCCAAGGACGGCCGGCGCGTCGAGATCTCGGCGCAGGTCTCGCCGCTGCGGGACGCGGCCGGCCGCATCGTCGGTGGGATCAAGTCCGCGCGCGACCTGACGCACCAGCGCCAGATCGAGACCGCGCTTCGCCACAGCGAGGCACGGCTGCGTTTTGCGCTGGAGTCGGCGGCCATCGGCGACTGGGAGATGGAGCTGGAGACCGGCGAGATCCAGCGATCACGCCGATACGACCAATGCTTCGGCCTGGCCGACGCGGGCTCCCCCCTGTGGAACCGTGGGCGCATGCTGGCAGCCGTCCATGCCGACGACCGGGCGATGGTCGAAGCCGGGATGGCCGCATTGCCGGAAGAGCAGTTGCCCTGGCATGCCGAGTTCCGCGTGATCTGGCCGGATGAGAGCCTGCACTGGCTGCGGCTGGACGCGCGCGTCACCCGAGACGATGCCGGGCCGCTGCGTCTCGTCGGCATCGTGACGGACGTGACCGCCATGCGCACGGCCGAGCAGGCACGCCAGCAGGCCACCTGGCTGGCGGCCGAAAATCGCCGCGTGCAGGAGAGCAGCCGGCTCAAGAGCCTGTTCCTCGCCAACATGTCGCACGAACTGCGCACGCCGCTGAATGCCGTCATCGGCTTCGCCGACCTGCTGGCGATGGGCAACCAGCCCTTGGATGCAGCGCGTTCGCAGGCGTGGCTGCAGCACATCTCAAGCAGCGGCCGGCATCTGCTGAACATGATCAACGATGTGCTTGACCTGTCCAAGATCGAGGCCGGCAAGATGGAGTTCCATCCGGAGCCGGTCGATCTGACCGCGCTCGCCGACGACGTGATGGGCACCATGGCCGTGCTGGCTGCGCAGCGCGGCCTGAGTCTGAAGTCCGCCATCGCGCCGGAGCTGCGCGGCCTGGTGCTGGACCCGGCGCGACTCAAGCAGGTGTTGCTGAACTACCTCTCCAACGCCATCAAGTTCACGCCGACGGGCGGGCGCATCGAGTTGCGCATGCTGGGCGAGGGGCCACGGCTTTGGCGGCTGGAGGTGGAGGACAGCGGCATCGGCATCGCGCCTGACCGCGTCGGTCAACTTTTCGTGGAATTCCAGCAACTGGACGACGGCCTGACCAAGCAGCATCAGGGTACGGGGCTGGGACTGGCGCTGACGCGCCGGCTCGTCGAG
>SEEY01000356.1 GCA_004211235.1 Rubrivivax sp. | reverse complement strand
GATGAGCCGGTGGTCCCGTTCGCGGAGCGCATCGTCTTCCAGGACGAGCACTTGCTGGTGGCCGACAAGCCGCACTTTCTGCCCGTCACGCCGAGCGGCCTTTACGCCCGCCAGACGCTCATGGCGCGGCTGCGCCACAGCACCGGGCTCGCGCACCTCGTTCCCGTGCACCGGCTGGACCGCGAAACGGCCGGGCTGGTCGTCTTCAGCATCCGGCCGGACGAGCGCGACGCCTACCACCGGCTGTTCCGCGAGCGCGCCGTCGAGAAGGTCTACGACGCCATCGCGCCGTGGAGCGAAGGCCCGTGGCCGCGCGTCGTTCGTCACCGGCTCATCGAGCCCGACACGGAGCAGTTCCTGCAGATGCAGGTGGTCGACGGCGAGCCGAATGCCGAGACGCGCATCGATCTCGTCGAACGCCTGGCCGGCCCGCACAGTGGCCTGGCCCGCTATGAACTGCGCCCGCACACCGGCGCGCGTCATCAGCTGCGTGCGCAGATGAACGCGCTCGGCCTGCCCCTGGTCGGCGACCGGGTCTACCCGGTGCTGCAGCCGCACGAGAATCCGCCGCGCTTCGATGCGCCGCTGCAACTGATTGCCCGCGAGATTGCGTTCATCGACCCGATCACCGGCGTTTCGCGGCGGTTTTCACGCGCCGCCGCCACAATCGCCGCCACATGACCGCCGTCGACACCCAAGCCCAGGTCCAGGAGCTGCGGCAGCAGCTGCAATCCTTGCTCGAAGCCGCCAAGGCCAACGAGCGCAAGCTGGATCGCTTCGACGCCCTGGAGCGCCGCCTGATGGCCGTCGAATCGATGGAAGAGCTGGTCAACCTGCTGCTCGTCGAATGCCGCGCCGATTTCCAGCTGGAGGCCGCGGAGCTCTGGCTGCTCGACCCGGACGGCGAACTGCGCCGTTCGCTGCCGGCGCTGCCGATGGTCAAGGCGCCGCAGCTGCTGGAGAGCCACGGCCCGCTGAAGGACCTGTTCGGTGCCGCGCGTGTCAGCCGCCTCGTCGGCCCCGGCCCGGATGAAGCCATCGTCTCCAAGGCCTTCGGTGAGGGCACGCCGGTGCGCTCCGCGGCGCTGCTGCCGCTGATCCGCCAAGGCATGCTGATCGGCAGCCTGCACTTCGGCTCGCGCGATCCGCAGCGCTACGACGCGACGTCGGGCACCAAGTTCCTGGACCGCCTGTCGTCCATTGCAGCCATCGCCATCGAGAGCATGCTCAACCGCGAGCGCCTGCGCCGCGCCGGCATGACCGACGGCCTGACCGGCGTGCACAACCGCCGCTACTTCGACCATCGCAGCCTCATCGAGTTCAGCCAGGCGGTGCGCCACCGCTACCCACTGGCCTGCCTGTTCCTCGACATCGACCACTTCAAGAACATCAACGACAGCCATGGTCACCCGACCGGCGACGAGGTGCTGCGCCAGGTGGGCGGCCTCATCCAGCGGTCGCTGCGCACCGGCGACCTGGCCGCGCGCTACGGCGGCGAGGAGTTCGTCATCCTGCTCCCGCGCACCGACCTCGCGGGCGCGCGCGAGGTGGCCGAGCGCATCCGGCTCATGGTGCAGGACGCGCCCTTCGTCACGCCGGACGGCGGCACGCTGAGCGCCACGCTGTCGGCCGGCCTGGCCATGCTGCCGGTCGGTGCGGCGAGCTTTGCCGAGCTGCTGGCGGCCGCCGACCGCGCGCTCTACGAGGCCAAGCGTGCCGGTCGCAACCGCACGATCGCCGACACCGCGGGTGAACCCGAGGCCGCTGTCGCCGCCCCTTGATCGGGTCGTTATGGAGACGGTCGGCGGGTCCGGCATGAATACCGTGCGACCCCCCTGACAAACCCCGAGCTGCGGAGCCGCACAGCGGCAGCCCTGACCGTGACAATTTGTCCTCGGTGGACCGCCCCATGAATCTCGAATCCCTCGCCCCGCCTCTGGACGCAGCACTGCCGCGGCGGCTGAGTTCCGTGCGCCTGCGCCTGGGCCTGTCCGTGCCGCTGTTGACCCTGGCCGCCGTCGCCTTCTTCGAGTGGAGCCAGGCCGGGTTTCATGCACCGGCGGACGGCTGGGCGCGCGCCGCCTGGCTGGTGCTCCTGCTCAGCGCCGTGCAATTGCTGCTCATCGAAGGTCTTTTGCTGCGGCCGCTGCGCCGGCTGGCGGCGGGTGTCGAGGCGATGGAGTCCGCACCGCTGCCGTTGACGCCGGAGGAGGCAGCGCCCACGCCCGGCCAGGCGGCCGAGCTGGACCGCATCGGCCATGCGATGCGCCGGGTGCGCAGTTCGTTGTGGCAGCAGGATCAGGACGCTCGCGAGCTGCGCCGCGAACTGGCCCAGCAGCGCCAGCTCCTGGAGCATGCCCGGACGGCGCTGGAGGCCAACCAGCGCGAGCTGGCCAGCCTGGCGCGCACAGACGAGCTGACCGGCCTGGCCAACCAGCGCGCCTTCGACGAGGCGCTGCGCCGCGAGTTCAAGCGCGCCCAGCGGCTGCGCGGGCTGCTGTCCGTGGCGGTGCTGGACCTCGACGAGTTCAAGGCATTCAATCAACGCCACGGCGCGACTGCGGGCGACGCCGCCCTGCAGCGTTTCGCGGCGATGCTGGCCGACCGATTCAAGCGCGACACCGATCTCGTCGCGCGTCTCGGCGGCGAGGAGTTCGTCGCGCTGCTGCCCGGCGTGGGCATGGCCGAGGCGCAGGGCGTGCTGGAACTGCTGCGCGACGAGCTGCGTGCGCTGAGCCTGCCCGGTGGCGAAGGCAGCCTCACCGTCAGCATCGGCCTGGCCGCCCTGAGCCCGGCCCATCCCTATCTGAGCGCGCAGGCGCTGATGCAGGCGGCCGACGAGGCGCTCTACATCGCCAAGCACGCGGGAAGGGACCGCCTCAGCCTGGCGGCCTGACCCTAGCGGCCGTGTTCCTGGGCAGACTGGAGCTGCTCGTTGACGCGGCGCGCGGCGCGCAGCACCAGGGTCTCGTCCAGCTGCGCCTGCGGCGCGATCTGGCTGGCGACTTCGTCGAGCTGCTCGGGATGGCCAAGCAGCGCCCAGGCCACCGTCGAGATGGCGGCGACGCTGCGGCGGGCCAGGCTCTCGGGCATCGTCAACGAGGCCTGGATCTCGACGTGATAGCGCACGCTGGCCACAGCCGCGGGCGCCAGGCCCCAGCTTTCGCACAGCGCGGCGCCCAGCGCGTCATGGCTGACGCCGAAGGCCGTCTTCTCCAGCTCCACAAGCTCCGCGTCACGGGTCGCGGCGCGCAGCATGGCGGGATAGTGGGTGGGCGCGTGGCGATAGAGCACCGCCTTGCCGCATTCCTCGAACAGGCCGGCCGAGTGCGCGGCCCACGGGTCCACGCCCAGCATCTGGCCCATGCGGCCCATCAGCAGGCCGCGCTGTGATGCACGCGTCCACACGGATTCGAGTTCGGCCGCCGCCGGAAAGGCAGCGCGCAGGCCCATCTCGAAGGTGATGGCAGCGACCTCGCGCATGCCCAGATAGGTCAGCGCCTGGTGCACCGTCTGCACGCGGCCGCGCAGGCCGTAAAGAGACGAGTTGACCGCCTTCATGACGGCCGCGGCCAGGGCCATGTCGGTCTCCACCAGCGCCGACATCGCCTGCAGGTCGATGTCCTCGGCCGCCATCAGCAGCGAGAGCTTGACCAGCACCTCGGGCTGGGTCGGGATCTCGATGTCCAGGTTGCGCAGTTGAGGATCGACGGGCATGGGCTTCTCGGCAGGAACGCTAGCGGAATGCTCGATGGTAGATCAGCGGAAGAAGGCGTCCCAGGCAGTTTTGACGATCAACGCACCCACGACCGTGACGAACACACCGCGCACGAAGCCGGCGCCGTGCTTGAGTGCCAGCCGCGTGCCGGCCAGGCTGCCGATGACGTTGGTCACGGCCATCACGCCCGCCACCTGCCACCAGATGTAGCCCTTACTGACGAACAGCGTGATCGCGAACGCGTTGGTCAGCAGGTTCATCAGCTTGGCCGTGGCCGACGCGTGCAGGAAGTCGTAGCCCAGCACGCGCACGAACAGGAAGACGAAGAAGCTGCCCGTGCCGGGGCCGAAGAAGCCGTCGTAGAAGCCGACGGTCAGCGCGATGGTGCCGGCAGCGAGCGTCTCGGCGCGGCCCGTGAAGCGCGGCTTGTGCTCGCGCCCGAGGTCCTTGCGCGCCAGGGTGTAGATGAACACCGCGGCCAGCACCAGCGGCAGCGCCTTGCGCAGGCCGTCCGGGCTCACGAGGGTGAGCACCCAGGCGCCGCTGAAGCTGCCCAGGCCGGCCAGCACGGCGGCCGGCAGCAGGCGGCGCCAGGGCAGCGAGACGCGCTGCACATACTGCCGCGTGGCCCAGGCCGTCCCCCAGATCGCCGCCGCCTTGTTCGAGCCCATCAGCGTGGCCGGCGCGGCATTCGGAAAGGTGCTGAACAGCGCAGGCGTCAGCACCAGCCCGCCGCCGCCGGCCACCGCGTCGATGAAGCCGGCGAGCAGCGAGGCGAGAGCAACCGTAGCGAGTTCGAACATTTGAATTCCAAGCACGACGCGCCGTCGTGCCTTCCTCGGGCCGAGCGCCGGGCCGCCCCAAGGCGGCACGCCCCGCGAGCATCGTCGTCCCATCGGGGGAACGATTGGCCTTGCCCGCGTCCAGCGGCAGAACCGGGCGAGGGGCGCATACACAGCACAAAATAAAACGGCCACCAAGGGGTGCCTTGGTGGCCGGCCGGATTGTCTTCGGGGTGACGAAGCAATCGCTAATTTTGTCTCCTCACAACCCGCCCGGCGGCCCTGGACTTAGAGCCCCGAACCGCGTCGAGTGAAGAGAATGTAGTTGCCCCGCCGAGGTGCACATAACTGGGGTAACCCCGGGT
>SEEY01000355.1 GCA_004211235.1 Rubrivivax sp. | reverse complement strand
GGCATGAGCTTCGAGACGCCCAAGGGCAAGATGACCTTCCGCGCCGAGGATCACCAGGCGATGCAGTCGATGTATCACTTCAGGATCAAGGTGGACCCGGCGTTTCCGCGGGGGGACCCATGAACCGGAACGTACTTTCGGTACGTGAGGATTCATGGGAGGACCCGCAACGACGTGCAGCGCCCGCGCAGTAGCCGAGCGCGTCAACGCTTGTTGCGGATGGGGACGGCCATTTCCTCCGGCTTGATCTCGCGGACAAGCTCCGGCACCCCCCACGGAAACGCCGGGTCCACCTTGATCCTGAAGTGATACATCGACTGCATCGCCTGGTGATCCTCGGCGCGGAAGGTCATCTTGCCCTTGGGCGTCTCGAAGCTCATGCCCTCCATCGTCTTGATGAGCTTGTTCGTCGTCGTGTCGCCACCGGTCTTCTTCAGCGCCTCCACCAGCGCAATCGCCGCGCTCATGCCGCCGGCCGTGAAGAAGTCGGGCGGGGCCTTGAACTGCTTGTAGTGGTTGGCCACCAGCCACTCGTTGACCGGGTTCTTCGGAATGCCGAAGTAGTAGTAGGTCGCGCCCTCCATGCCGGGGAACTGCTTGTAGGCCGCCATGGCCGGCAGGATGTTGCCGCCGGAGCCAACGCCGATGCCGTAGCGCTTTTGCAGGTCGAGGGCGGCCAGCGCGCCGAAGGGCGTCGTGGCACCCGCCCACACGACGGCGATGACCTTGGGGCCCGGCTTGTCCTTGAGCGCGTCCACCAGGCGCTGGATGCCGGCGGTGAAGTCGGTCGTCTGCGTCGGCAGGTATTCCTCGTGGACGATCCTGGCCTTCTTCAGCGACTCCTTGAACGCCTTCACGCCGTCGCGGCCGAAGGCGTAGTCCTGGGCCAGCACGCCGATGTTCAGCCCCGCGACATCCGAGGCCACCGCGTTCGCCAGCGCGTCCTGGCTGGAACTGCGGCCGGTGCGGAAGATGTACTTGTTCCACTTGTCGCCGGTGATCGAGTCGGCCACGGCGGGCTCGACCAGCAGGATCTTCTTGTACTCCTCGGCCACCGGCAGCATGGCCAGCGCCACGCCGCTGGAAGACGGGCCGACGGCGATGTCTGCCTTGTCATCACCATAGGCCGCGGCCAGCAGGCTCTTGCCCACGTCGGGCTTGCCCTGGTCGTCCTTCTCGATGACGACGAGCTTCTTGCCGGCCACGGTCATCGTGCCGCCGGTCGCGTAGTTCAGGCCCATCATGAAGCCGACCTGGGTCTGCTTGCCGTAGGCCTCCAGCGGGCCGGTCTTGCTGTAGACGTGGGCGATGCGGATTTCGTTGCCGGCGGCCAGCGTGAGGCTGGGAAGGGCGACCGCGACGGTAGCGGCGGCGAGGGCCAGGCGACGAGAAAAGGGGCGCGTGGTGTGGCGCATGAGGCTTGTCTCCTGTAAGTCGTTTTCACTCTGCTCGGTCGGCAGACGGTGTCTTCCCTTTTTGCAAGGGCCGTGCCGGGCGGGGAAGGGTCGCCTGGCCGGGTTTTCATTCGGGTTCCCCCGCGGTTTTGAGCCGCCGGCGAAGCGTCGAGTGTCCGAAATTCAGGCGCCGCCTGAAACCTGGACTTCCAGATCCGGCCACCGCGACAACCGCTCGTATAAGGACGCCCGCGAAATCTGCAGCAGCCTCGCCGCCGCCATCCGGTTGCCACCCGTGGCCTGCAGCGCACGTGCGATGGCGTCGCGTTCCAGCGCCTCGATCAGCTCGGGCAACGGCGCGACGGCCTGGGCAGCCGTGACGGCCGGCGTCACGGTCGAAGACACAGGCGCGGCCGCAGTCGTCGCGGGCGACACAGACCCACCCTGAAAGTGCGCCGCCGTCAGCTGCATGTCGTCGCTCATCAGGCTGACCTGCTCCAGCGTGTTGCGCAGCTCGCGGATGTTGCCGGGCCACGTCTGCTGCATCAGCCACTCGATGGCATCGGGGCTGAGCAGCTTCTGCGGCATGCCGCTGCGCCGGGCGATGTCTTCGCCGAGGGCTTCGGCCAGCGCCTCGATGTCGTCCAGCCGCTCGCGCAGGGCCGGCACGCGGATGGGCAGCACGTTGAGGCGGTAGTACAGGTCGGCGCGGAAGGTGCCCGCGGCCACCATGGCCGCCAAGTCACGGCTGGTCGCGGCAATCACGCGCACGTCGACACGCAGCACGGTGTTGGACCCTAACGGCTCAACCTCCTGCTCCTGCAGCACGCGCAGCAACTTGCTCTGCAGCGCCAGCGGCATGTCGCCGATCTCGTCCAGGAAGAGCGTGCCGCCGTCGGCCAGCTTGAACTTGCCGTCGCGCCCCTTGCGGTCGGCGCCGGTGTAGGCGCCGGGTGCGACGCCGAAGAACTCGGCCTCCAGCAGCGTCTCCGGCACGGCGGCGATGTTGACGCTCACCAGCGGCCGGTGCGCGCGGCGCGACGCGGCATGGATGGCATGCGCCATCAACTCCTTGCCGGTGCCGGTCTCGCCGAGCAGCAGCACCGTCGAGTCGGTTTGCGCGACGCGGCGGGCCTGGCGCTTGACCTCCAGCGCCGCCGGGCTGGCGCCGATGAAGCTGGCGATCGTGTACTTGGGCCGGCGCTGCGCGGCGAGCTGGCGGCGCGTGTCTTCCAGCTCCGCCTGCAGCCGCGCGAACTTCTGGATGAGCGGCTGCATCGTCGTTTCGGGATGGTCGAGCAACACCAACCCCAGCGCGCCGATGACCTCGCCGGCATCGTTCCTCAACGGCAGCCGGCTGACGAGGAAGGTGCCGGCCTTGTTCGTCAGCAGGTCGACGAGCACCGGCTTGCCGGTCTCCAGCACCTGCAGCATCTGCGTGTTCGGCACGACGTCCTCGACGCGCCTGCCGACGAACTCGTGTTCGTCCGTGAAGCCCAGCGCCGGCAGGAAGCGCTTGTAACCGTCACTGATCCAGACGACGCGGTGGCTGCGGTCCACCACCATCATGCCTTCGGTCGACAGGGCGAGCACATCGAACATCGACTGCGCCGCCAGGCGCAGCAAGCCGTCGACGTCCTGCGGGATGCCGGTCGGTGTCTGGGTTTTGGACAGTGGCATGGCCGCGGCAATGTACCGCGCCACGCCGTTGGTCAGGCCGGCGTTGAAGCCGTTTGGCCTCACCTCAGTTGCGCCGGCAGGCATTCGGGCCGAGCGCCGGGCCGCTCCCAAGCCGGCCCGGCATGGCGATGTGCTTGCGGCTCAATGCCGCAAGCATCGCCGTCCCCTCGGGGGACCGACCGGGCGCGCCGCGTTCAGCGGAGCGCGACTGGGCGAGGCGTCTCAAAACTTGTACGTCCCGCCGACGGTGAAGGTTCTGGGCGCGCCGTAGTAGGCGTTCAGCACACCGAGGCCGGCGATGTTGTAGCCGTCCGTCTTGTAGGCCTTGTTCGTCAGGTTGGCGCCCTGCAGGAAGAAGCTCAGCTTGGGGTCCTTCTCCCAGATCAGGCCGGCGCTGAGCAGCGTGTAGGCCTCCTGGGCAAGAGCCTCGGACAGGTCGGTCGTCGGGTAGACCTTGGTGCGGTGCGTCAGCCCCAGCCGCGAGCGCAGCGTGCCGCCGAACAGCGGCAGGTTGTTCTCGATGTTCAGGCCCGCCTGGTACTTGGGCGTGTTGGTGAACTTCTTCTGGTCGGCCACGTTGACGCCGCGGTCCAGGTACTCGTCGTACTGCGCGTCCAAGTAGGCCAGGTGGCCGCTGATGCGCCAGGCTGTCGACGGCGCCCACAGGAACTCGACCTCGCCGCCCTTGAGCGTCGCCTGGCCGGCGTTCGTGAAGTCGCCGAAGAAGCCGGGCGTGCCATTGGGCAGCGTGTAGCTGGTGAACACGGACAGCTGCACGTTCTTGTACTTGTTGTGGAAGAGGGCGCTGTTGATTTCCAGCCGGCCGCCGTCCAGCACGGCCTTGGCGCCGACTTCCAGCGAGGTCAGTTCCTCGTCCTCGAAGGGCCGGCCCGAGGCGGGGAAGGACACCGTGTTGGCGCGGATGTTGTAGCCGCCGCTCTTGAAGCCGCGCGAGGCGGTCGTGTAGAGCTTGAGCTCCTTGCTGGCCTTGTATTCGAGCGACAGGCGCGGGGACGTGTTCTTCACCGAGCGCGAGTTGTCGAAGTTGGCCGGCACGGCGATGGGCGTGCCGCTGAACTGGTCGTTGGAGAAGGCCTGGTTCAGCACCACGGCGCGCTTGCTTTCATCGGTGTAGCGCAGGCCGGTGCTGATGGAAAACGCCGGGCCGAGGCGCCAGCTCCAGTCGGCAAAGATGGCCTTGCCCTTCGTGAACACCGTGCCGTTGGTGGTGCCGAAACTCGCATTGAAGAAGTTGTTTCGCACCGTGCCGCCGGCGCGGCCGTCGAAGTAGTAGGCGCCGATGACACCGGAGCTGCTCTGCCCTTCGTAGATGGCCTGCAGTTCGTGGCTTTGCGAGCTGTCGTGGTACTCGGCGCGCACATCGGCGATCTTGTTGGGCAGGCCATCGAAGTCGATGGACGTGTTGGTGTCCGAGGCGCGGTGGGCCAGGATGTACTTCAGGCTCCAGTCATTGCTGACGCCCCAGTTGAGCGTCAGCGATTCGCCCTCGCTGGTCGTGCGGTTGGCGTTGGGCATGCCGGACGCGATGTCGTAGCGGCCGGTCGTCGGCAGCGTCTTGGCGGGGTCGAAGGGGTTGACGTTCAGGCGCTGAAAGCCGCGCATGTGCGAGGCGTCTTCTGTGCGGTCCACCGACACCTGGGCGTTGAAGGTCGAGCCGGTCGGGAACCAGCCAGCCGAGAAGCGGCCGCTCGTGGTGTTCTGGTCGCTGACCGGGCTGCCGTCGGTCAGGTTCCTGCCGTAGCCGTCGCGGTTCAGGCTGGCGGCGGCCAGGCG
>SEEY01000354.1 GCA_004211235.1 Rubrivivax sp. | reverse complement strand
GGCCAGCAGCGCCAGGGCGTGCTGCCCGACGTGCCGACCTTCGCCGAGCTCGGCATCGCCGGCTTCGAGGACCTGCCCTACTACGGCCTGTTCGCCCCGGCCGGCACGGCGCCGGCCGTGGTGGAGCGCTTCTCGAATGCGCTGGCAGGCGTGCTGCACCAGCCTGGCGTGAAGGCGCGGCTGACGGAGCTGGGCCTGTCGGTCGGCATGATGACTTCGGCCCAGCTGGCCAGCCGCGAACGAGCCTACTCGGCGACCTGGGCGCGCCTCATCAAGGCGGGGAACTTTCAGCCGCAGTGAGCAGGCGGTCCAGCGTCAGGCGGCCCCAGTCGCCCTGAGACCAGAGGTTGCCGAGCAGGCCCTCCCGCTGTGCAAGGAAGGCGGCCAGCAGGGTGGTGGCCGGCGCCTTTTCCGGCGAGCAGAGCAGCACGAGGCGCTGTGCGCCCTCTTCTTCCAGCAGCCCGATCCAGTCCATCGCCAGCAGCTTGTCGAGCACCGGCGCCAGCTGCAGCGGGTCGACGCGCAGCGCCCGCGCCAGGCCGAGATGAGACAGGCCCTGCTGGCCGGCCTCGCGCACGCGCCACAGCTCCCGCAGCACTTCGAGCGCCAGCGCCATCGGCTGGCCGGGCACGTCGGGCCGCAGGTGCAGTCGGCCGGTCAGGCTGGGCGTGTTGGCGGCCAGGATGGCGCCCAGCAGCACGATCACCCAGCCAAGGTAGACCCAGACCAGGAAGACCGGCACCGTGGCAAAGGCGCCGTACAGCGTCGAGTACGTCGGCACCTTCTTCACATACCAGGCGAGCAGGGACTTGGCGATGACGAAGCCGATGGACACGAAGGCACCGCCGAGCAGCGCATGGCGCCAGCGCACATGCGTGTTGGGCACGTAGTGGAAGAGTCCGGCGATGGCCAGGCCGAGCAGCACGATGTCCATGCCACCGAGCAGCGCGGCGAGATCACCTGGCATGCGGGTGATCAACCCCTGGCCGACGCTGACGGCATAGCTCGTCAGCGTGAGGCTGCCGCCGAGCAGCAGCGGCCCCAGCGTCAGCGCCGCCCAGTAGACGAGCACGCGCTGCGCCATCGGCCGAGGCCGCTGCACCCGCCAGATCGCATTGAGCGTGCGGTCGATGGTGAGCATCAGCGCCAGCGCCGTGAGGCCGAGTGCCACCAGGCCGACCACGCCGAGCTTGCTGGCCTTGGCCGCGAACTGCGTCAGCGAGGCCAGCACGGGCTTGGCGATGTTGGGCGGAATCAGGCTCTTCAGGAAGTACTGCTCCAGCGCCGCCTGGAAGCTGGAGAACATCGGGAAGGCCGTGAAGACGGCGAGCATCACCGTCAGCAGCGGCACGAGTGAAATTAGCGTCGTGAACGTGAGGCTGCCGGCCGTGAGGCCGAGCTTTTCCTCGCGAAAGCGCTGGCGGAAGGTGTGCAGCGTCTGCAGCCAGGGCCAGGCGAGCAGCTCGGTGATGAAGTTGCCGGCGAAGGCGATGGGATTGCGCGCGAGCGGCGCATCGGGATCGGTGGGCAGGGCTTCGGGCGCCTTGCCGGGCAGGGGCGTCGGGGACATGGCTTCTATGATGCCGCAGCTATGTCCCCTGCCCCGCGAAGAACCCAACCCACGGCCGTCGAGCGCCTGTCGCGCAATGTCGCACTGGCCGCGACGGTCGCACTGATCCTGCTGTGCCTGGCCTGGGAGCTTTGGCTTGCGCCGACCGGCCGCGGCACGCTGGCCGTGAAGGCGCTGCCGCTGCTGGCGGCGCCGGTCGGCCTGTGGCGCTACCGGATGTACACCTACCGCTGGCTGGCGCTGGCCATCTGGCTCTACGTGCTGGAAGGCCTGGTGCGCTCGACCAGCGAAGGGGGCATGGGGCAATGGCTGGCCGGAGGCGAGGTGGTGCTGGGCGTCGTCATCTTCACCGCCTGCACGGCGCAGATCCGCCAGCGGCTGGCGGCGGCCAAGCCGGCATGAGCCCGGTCCTCGACGCGCTGCGCGAGCGGCTCGGCGAGGCCGGATTGCTGGTGGACGGTGATCTGGCACGGTACGAGAACGACTGGCGCAAGCGCTACGTCGGCAAGGCACTGGCCGTGGCTCGTCCTGCGTCGACGGAGGAAGTCGCTGCCGTCATGAAGCTCTGCCATGAGCACCGCATCGCCGTCGTGCCGCAGGGTGGCAACACCGGCCTCGTGGGCGGCTCGACGCCGGACGACAGCGGCCACCAGCTCGTGCTGAACCTGTCGCGAATGAAGCGGGTGCGCAGCATCGACCTTGCCAACGCGAGCCTGACCGCCGAGGCCGGCTGCGTGCTGGCCGACGTGCAGGCCGCGGCGGCCGCGGCAGGCCTGCTGTTCCCGCTGAGCCTCGCGGCGGAGGGCTCCTGCACGCTGGGCGGCAACCTGGCGACCAATGCCGGCGGCACGCAGGTGCTGCGTTATGGCAATGCGCGAGAGCTGTGCCTGGGACTGGAGGTGGTGACGGCCACCGGCGAGATCTGGCACGGCCTCTCCGGCCTGCGCAAGGACAACACCGGCTACGACCTGCGCGACCTCTTCATCGGCAGCGAGGGCACGCTGGGCATCATCACGGCGGCGACGATGAAGCTCTATCCGCAGCCGTTGGAGCGTCTGACCGCCCTCGCCGCCTGTTCGTCGCTTGACGATGCCGTCGCGCTGCTGGGCTTGGCGCGACAACGCGCCGGCGATGCGCTGACGGGCTTCGAGGTGATGAACCGGTCAGCGCTGGCGCTCGTCGCGCGCGAGCTGCCGCAGCTGGCCCAGCCGCTCGGCGCCGTCGACTGGACGGTACTGCTGGAGCTGTCGGATGCGGAAAGCGCCGAGCATGCGCGCGGTGTGTTCGAAGGCCTGCTGGAAGCGGCGATCGAGCGAGGCGCCGTGCAGGACGCGGCCATCGCGCAGAACCTCGCCCAGGCGCGGGCCTTCTGGCATCTGCGCGAATCCATCCCGCTGGCCCAGGCCCAGGCCGGGCTGAACATCAAGCACGACATCTCCCTGCCGGTCTCGGCCATCCCCGGTTTCGTCGCCGAGATGGACGCGGCACTGGCGGCTTATCTGCCCGGCATCGAGGTCATCGACTTCGGTCACCTGGGCGACGGCAACCTGCACTACAACGTGCAGGCGCCTAGGGGCGTGGCGCCTGCCGGGTTCCTCGCCGCGCACGAGGCGGCGATCAACGGGCTGGTCTACGACGCCGTGCAGCAGCGCGGCGGCTCGATCTCGGCCGAGCACGGCATCGGCCGGCTCAAGCGCGAGGAGCTGAGCGCACGCAAGGACCCGACGGCCCTGGCGCTGATGCGGGCTATCAAGCGGGCCCTGGACCCGCTCGACCTGCTCAACCCTGGGCGGCTGGTGTAGCCGCGCGACGGCCGCTGGCGAAGCGGCCGAGCTTGACGATCAGGCGGAACACGAAGCGCACCATCACCAGCGCCAGCACCGCTTCGACGAGCGTCACCACGAAGGCGCCGACCGCCGTGAAGCGCGGTGCGCGGCGGTGGAACTTGGCCAGTGCATGGTCGCGGGCCAGCTCGATGCTGTCGTAGAAAGTCGGCACGATCAGCAGCGTCAGGAAGGTGGACGTGATCGTGCCGCCGATGATGGCCACGGCCATCGGGCGGTAGAACTCGCCGCCCTCGCCGATGCCGATGGCCACCGGCATCATGCCGGCGATCAGCGCCAGCGTCGTCATCAGGATGGGCCGGAAGCGCTTGCGGCCCGCGTGCATCAGCGCCTCCTCGCGGTCGATGCCCGCCCTCTCCTCCTGTCGCGTCGCGTCCAGCAGCAGGATGGCGTTCTTCGCCACCAGCCCCATCAGCATGATGACGCCGATCAGGCTCATCAGGTTCAGCGTGCCCTTGGTCAGCAGCAACGCCAGCACGACGCCGATCAGGCTCAGCGGCAGCGACAGCATGACGGCCAGCGGCGCCGTGAAGCTGTTGAACTGGATGACGAGCACGAAGTACATCAGCGCGATGCCGGACAGCAGCGCGGTGATCATGGCCGTGAAGACGACCTGCTGATCGCGCGCAGCGCCGGCCAGCTCGATGCCGAAGCCGGGCGGGAAGTCGATCTTCTCGGCCAGCTTCTTGGCCTCGGACGTGATCTCGCCGGGGGAGCGGCCCTGCGCGTTGGCGCTGACGGTGATGGTGCGCTTGCCGTCGCCATGCTGGATCTGGCCCGGGCCCTTGCCCATCGTCACGGTGGCGATCTGGTCCAGCGGCACCATGCGGTTGGTGCCAGAGATCGCGATGGGCAGGCGCTCGATGTTGGCGGCGTCGACGCGGTCGGCCGGGTGCAGGCGGATGGAGACGTCGCGCGTCTCGCCGGTCGGGTCCACCCAGTCGCCTGCCTCGACACCGGCGAAGGCGACGCGCAGCGCCTGGGCGGCATCGTTGACCGAGATGCCCATCTGGTTGGCCAGGCCGCGGTCGAGTTCGATCTGCAGTTCGTTCTGCGGGTCCTGCTCGGAGTAGCCAATGTCGACCGCGCCCTTGATGCCCGCCATCGTCTTCTGGAAGTCCTGCGTGATCTCCTGCAGCTTGCGGCTGTCGGCGCCGTAGAAGCGGATCTGCACGGGCTTCTGTGCGCCGTTGTTCAGGTCGTCGAGCACGACGTATTCCGCGCCGACGAGTTGCGCCACCTTGTCGCGCAGTTCCTTGGCCACTTCGGCTGCGGAGCGCTGGCGCTCCGTGCTCTTGCCGATGTCGACATAGATGCGGCCGCCGGCGGCGTTGGGATAGGCCGTGGTCGCCTTGGTTTCCTTCATCGTCGAGGCCAGCGCGGCGGCGGCGTCGAGCTTGAGCTTGGAGTAGTCCAGGCTGCTGGATGCCGGCGAGCGCACATCGATGACGAGGAAGCCGGCGTCGGCCCT
>SEEY01000006.1 GCA_004211235.1 Rubrivivax sp. | reverse complement strand
GCGCTGCCGGTCGCGGCCGAAACGGACGCCGCACCTGCAGCGCCGCCACGCTTCGCCAGCGCCGGGCGCATCGCCAGCTTCCGCGACCTGCCGCTGCCTTTCCTGCGCGTGGCGGGCAGCCCGCTGGCGCGGCTGGACTTCATCGGCGGTTCGCCCGAGCCGGCGCTGTTCCCGCACGAAGACTGGCGGCGCCATCTGCATGCCGCGCAGCGCCAGCTCGGCGTCGGCGGTGCCCATGCGCCGCCGGCGGGCATGCCGGCGCTGCGCGAGGCCATCGCGGAGCACCTGGCCTATGCCCGCGGCGTGCACTGCTCGGCGGCCGACGTCATCGTCACGCAGGGTGCCCAACAGGCGTTCGACCTGCTCGTGCGCGTGCTGGTCGGCGCGGGCGACACGGCGGCCATCGAGTCGCCCGGCTATCCGCCCGTGCTGGCGCTGCTGCAGGCGCAGGGCGCGCGGGTCGCGCCGGTGCCCGTGGACGAGCAGGGGCTGATGACCGACGCCCTCCCGCCGGACGCGAAGCTGGTCTACACGACGCCGGCGCATCAGTTCCCGCTCGGCGTGGCGATGAGCGGGGCACGGCGGCGCGCGCTGCTGGACTGGGCCTCGCGCGTGGGCGCCGTCGTCATCGAGGACGACTACGACAGCGAGTTCCGCTTCGAGGGCCAGCCGCGTGACAGCCTGCAGGGGCTCGACGCGGAGGGGCGCGTCGCCTTCGTGGGCAGCTTCTCCAAGACGTTGACGCCGTCCCTGCGGCTGGGCTATGTCGTCGCGCCGCCTGCCCTGCGGGAGGCGCTTCTGAACGCCAAGCACCTGGCCGACATGCACGGGCCCAGCCTGCTGCAGAACGCACTCGCCCGCTTCATGGCGGAAGGCGCCTACCGACGCCACCTGCGCCGCTGCCAGAGCGAATACGCGCTGCGGCGCGAGCGGCTGATGGCCGGCTTTGCCGGCCCGCTGGCGCCCTGGCTGACGCTGCTGCCGGCCGAGGCGGGCTTTCACCAGGCAGCGCTGCTGAAACCGGGGCTGTCCGTCGATGCGCCGCAGCTGGCGGCGCTGGCCCGGCGGGTCGACGTGGGGCTCTATCCGCTGCAGGGTTTCGGCGCCGAGCGCGACGGGCTGCTGATGGGATTCGGCCGCGTCGCGCCGGGCGACATCGACGACGCGCTCGCGCGACTGGCCGAACTGCTGAGCGCCACGGGCTAGCCGAGCGGCAGCGTCAACCGCGCGATGCAGCCGCGCGGTGCCGCCGGCAGCAGCTCGGCGCTGCCGCCATGCCGCTCGGCGATCTCGCGCACGATGGCCAGGCCCAGGCCGCAACCCTCGCCCTGCGCAGAGCCGCGCACGAAGCGCTCGAAGGCCCGCTCGCGCAGCTCCGGCGCGAGGCCCGGGCCGTCGTCCTCCACGTCCACCCAGACGTCGTCGCCGGCGAGGCGCAGCTTCACGGTGATGGCCGCACCGGCGCCGGCATAGCGCACCGCGTTGTCGATCAAGTTGACGAGCGCCTCGCGCAGCAGCAGCTCCACGCCCTGCACCGTCAGCCCCTCGTTCACCACCTCCACGCCTAGGTCGCAGCCGGCGGCCAGCGCGCGCGGCACCCAGTCGGCGGCCACCTGGCGCACGAGGCGTCCGCAGTCCACCGCTGCCCAGCCCTGCGCGGCCACGGCCTCGGGTTCGGCGCGCGCCAGCGTCAGCAGCTGCGAGACCAGGCGCGCGGCCCGCACGGCGCTCTCGTGCACGCGCTGCAGCCGCTGGCGCAGGGCCGGGTCATGGCTGGCCTCCAGTGCGAGTTCGGTCTGGCTCTTCAGCCCGGCCAGCGGCGTGCGCAGCTGGTGAGCGGCGTCGCTGATGAAGCGGCGCTGCGTGGCCAGGCTGTGCTGCACCTGGCCGAGCAGCTCGTTGACGGCGCCGGCCAGTGCGCGCACCTCGGGTGGCGCGGCCTGCAGCTGCACCGGGTCGAGGGCATCGGCGCGGCGGCCCTGCATCTGGGCCTGCAGCTCGGCGAGCGGCTTGAGCCCGCGGCGGATACCGGCGCGCACGACCAGGCTCATCAGCGCGATCAACAGCGACAGCGGCAGCGCGGTGTCCAGCAGCATGCGTCGCGCCAGCAATTCCCGCGGGGCGCTGGAGCGGGCGACCTGCACGCGCAGCGCCGTGTCGGGCGTGCCGGCGGCGCCGAGCTGCAGGTCCAGCGACACGACGCGGATCGGCTCCGGCACGGTGGCGTCGAAGAACACCGCCTCGTTCAGCGCCGGCTGGCCCGGTGGCGGCGGCAGGCGCGCATCGCCCAGCAGCAGCCGGTCCGGCGGCGAGCTGACGCGGTACATGACGCGGTCCTCCGGGTCCGCGGCCAGGATGTCCTGCGCCGAGCGAGGCAGGTCGACGAACAGGCCGCTCGACGTCGGCCTGATCTGCCGCGCCAGCGCGCGTGCCGCCTGCAGCAGGCTGGCGTCCACCAGCTCGTCGGCATGGCGGCTGGCCACGCGGTAGGCGCCGAAAGCGGCCACCAGCCACAGGACGAGTTGCGGCAGCAGCAGCCACAGCAGCAGTTGCCGGTGCAGCGAGCGGCCGGCCGGTGCCGTGTTCACGGCGACGCGGTGGCTTCGAGGAGATAGCCCAGGCCGCGCACCGTGCGCACGGCCAGGCCGGAGCCTTCGAGCTTCTTGCGCAGGCGGTGGATGTAGACCTCCAGCGAGCCGCCGCCGGCGCTGTCCTCGCTGCCCCAGGCCTCGGCGATCTGCGCCTTGGTGACGACGCGGTCGCGCTCGGTCAGCAGCAGGTCCAGCAGCGTCCACTCGCGCGGGCTCAGTTCCACCGATTCACCGCCGATGCTGGCGCGGCGGGCGGCGCGGTCCAGCGTCAGGCCGCGCAGCTGCTGGCTCTGCGAGGCCGGCCGGCCGCGACGCAGCAGCGCATGCAGGCGTGCCTCCAGCTCGGGGAAATCGAAGGGCTTGGTGAGGTAGTCGTCCGCGCCGGCCTGCAGGCCGGCCACGCGGTGCTCCAGCGCGTCCAGCGCCGTCAGCACGAGGATGGGCAGCGTGCGGCCGGCTTCGCGCACGCGCTTGAGCACCGTCAGGCCGTCCACCATCGGCAGGCCGAGGTCGAGGATGGCGATGTCGAAGTCCTGCTTCTTCAGCAGGTACTCGGCCACGGCACCGTTCTCGGCCCATTCGACCTTGAACGAGGCGTTCAGCAACTGCTGCCGCAGCGCATCGGCCAGCAGGGCGTCGTCTTCGGCGAGCAGGAGGTTCATGAGGGCCTCACTGTAGTCGCGCGGCACCTTCTGGTTAATACGATGTTAAGTTTATTAATTGTCGGTAATGATGCCGGATGCTCCGCGCCTGCGCCCTCGCCATGGCTGTGTTGCCCGTTGCCGCCATGGCCGGGCCGCAGGCGGACGTCGTGCACTGGTGGACGTCGCCCGGCGAAACGGCCGCCATGCATGCGCTGGCCGACGCCTACCGCGCCGCGGGCGGCCAATGGCGCGACCTGGCCGTCGTCGCTTCCGAGCAGGCGCGCGCCGTCGTGATGGAGCGCATCAAGGGCGGCAATCCGCCGACGGCGGCGCAGTTCAATGCTTCGCGTAGCTTCCAGCAGCTCGCGCGCCAGGGGCGCCTCGTGGCGCTGGATGACATCGCCGCCGAGGGCCGCTGGGCGCAGGCGCTGCCCGCCGTGCTGCTGGACGCGGTGCGCGTGGACGGCCATCTCTACGCCGTGCCGCTGAGCATCCACATGCCCGCCTGGCTGTGGAGTTCAAAGGCGGCGCTGCGCCAGGCAGGGGTGAAGCAGGAGCCGCGCAGCATGGCCGAGCTGTTCGCCGCGCTGGACAAGCTGCAGGCGATCGGCCTCATTCCGCTCGCCCATGGCGGCCAGCCGTGGCAGGACCTGAACCTGTTCGCCGCCGTGCTGGCCAACCAGGGCGGGCGCGATCTCTACCTCGCGGTACTGCGCGACCGCGACGCCGGCGCGCTGCGGGGCGACGCGCTGCGCGAGGTGCTGGTCACGTACAAGAAGCTGCGCCGTTATGTCGACGCTGCATCGCCGGGGCGCAGCTGGAGCGACACGACCGCCCTGCTCATCAGCGGCCGCGCCGGCCTGAGCTTCATGGGCGACTGGGCCAAGGGCGAGTTCGCGGCCGCCGGCCAGCTGCCCGGCCGCGACTACGGTTGCACGCCGGGCCTGAGCGCGCGGTCGCCCTACATCGTCGACGGCGACGTGCTGGTGTTCCCGAAAGACCGGGACGGCAGCGCCCTGCCCGCCCAGCGCCTGCTGGCCCGCGTGGCCATCGCGCCGGCCACGCAGCTCGCCTTCAGCGCCCGCAAGGGCTCGGTGCCGGTGCGCACCGACCTTGACACGCGCACGCTCGACCTCTGCGCGCAACTCGGCGCCGGTGCCCTGCGCGATGCCGGCCGACTGGTGCCCAACACGGAGACGCTGCTGGCGCCCGAGCAGCTGACGGCGCTCGAACGTGCCGTCAGCGACTACTGGAACCGGGACATTCCCGTCACGACGGCGCAGCAAACGCTCGCTCGCATTCTTCAAGACAACGACAGGAGACAGCCTTGACCCGCGTTCACATCCAGGATCTGAGCATCCGCTTCGGCAGCCATGAGGTCATCAAGGGCCTGGACCTCGACGTCCACAGCGGCGAGTTCCTCGTGCTGCTCGGCCCGTCGGGTTGCGGCAAGTCGACGCTGCTGCACACCATCGCCGGCCTCAACCGGGTGAGCGGCGGCACGATCCACATCGGCGAGCAGGACGCCACGCATGCCGAGCCCAGCCAGCGCGGCGTCGGCATGGTGTTCCAGAGCTACGCGCTGTATCCGACGATGACGGTGAAGGAGAACCTTGCCTTCCCGTTGAAGATGGCCAAGACGCCCAAGGCGGAGCTGGAAAAGCGCGTCGCCGCGGCGGCCGACATGCTGCAGCTCGGCCCCTTGCTGGAGCGCCGGCCAGGGCAGCTCTCCGGCGGCCAGCGCCAGCGCGTGGCCATCGGCCGCGCCGTCGTGCGCGAGGCCAAGGTGCTGCTGCTCGACGAGCCGCTGTCCAACCTCGACGCCAAGCTGCGCACCGACCTGCGCCGCGAGCTGAAGCTGCTGCACGGCCGGCTGGGCAACACGATGATCTACGTGACGCACGACCAGGTCGAGGCCATGACGCTGGCGACCCGCATCGTCGTCATGCACCAGGGCGTCATCCAGCAGATCGGCACGCCGGCCGAGGTGTACGACAGGCCGAAGAACCTGCGCGTGGCCGGCTTCGTCGGCTCGCCGGCCATCAACCGGATCGAAGGCCAGGTGGGCGAGGGTGGACGCTTCGTGTCGCCGGCGCTGAGCGTGCCCCTGCCGGCCGCGCTGGCTTCCCGGCCGCAGGGCGACGTGCTGACGCTGGCCGTGCGGCCCGAGCATGTGCGCCTGGGCGCGGGCCTGCCCTTCGCGGCCGAGATCCAGCTCGTCGAGCCGCTCGGCAATCAGCACGTCGTGTGGCTGTCGACTGGCGGGGTCACCGTCTCCGCCGTGCTGCCAGGACAGCCGGAGGTCCAGGACGGAACCGCGGTGAACTTCGGCTTCGATGCGGCGCGGACGATGTGGTTCGACGCTGCGGGTGATCGGCTGGACGTCTGACCGTTCAGACCTGACCCCCCTAACTTCATTTGTTGACGGGATAGTCAACGAATAGCTGGGCACGCACCATCCCAAAGCTTTGGGACGCGGCCGGTAACGCTTTGCGCTTTACCACCCCTTCTGCCGCAACACACGTAAGCATCGGTACAAGACGAACGAAACGACTCCCTTCCCTCGGAGACTCCGCCACGCCCTGGAAACGCTTGCATTGCGACTTATTCCACGGCGGGCTTGATTGGCGCCGGTTGTTCCGGTTGCGCAAGCCGCTTGCATCGCCACCAACCTCCGAAGGGATTTCTAAATGTCGACCATCAGCAACAAGCGCACCCAACGCGGTCAAGGCATGACCGAATACATCATCATCGTGGCGCTCATCGCCATTGCGGCGATTGCCGTGTACCAGTACTTCGGCAACACGGTGCGCAACCAGACCGCAGCCATCGCCATGGAGTTGTCCGGCGACAACGGCACCGATGCCAAGGATGCTGCAAAGGCCGCAGCGGCCAACGCCGCCACCGAGGCCAACACGAAGCGCAACCTCGACACCTACACCGGCAACGCCGCCAAGTAAGGCCGTCGGGCAAGCCCTTCCCCGGGCCGGGCGCGCAAGGCGCTCGACCCTCCCACACCTCGCAGCGTCAGCGCCCCGCCGGCCCCTCTCCTGGCCGGCGGTGTGGGCCGACCTGCGTCCATCTTTCGCACTCCCTGGAGAAGCACATCTTGTTGCGTAACCGCGCCGCAGTGACAGCCTCCGCCGTGCTCGGCGGCCTGCTCGGACTCAGCCACGGCTGGGCACTGGGCTGGCTGCTGGCGCAGGTGGTGCTGACGTTGCAACTGGCTCTGCTGTTCACGCCCGGCGTGTCGGCGCGGGCCGCTGCCTGGCGCGCCGGAGCCTTCGGCATGGCCATGGGCCTCGGCGGTTACGCAGGCTTCTTCATCGAGCCGCCGGCCGGCTATGCCGTGCCGATGCTCGCCGCCGGCAGCGTGCTGCTGCTCCTTCACGGCCTGCTGACCGCCGCGGGTGCCTGGCTGAGCCATCGCCTGACGCCGGCCGTCACGCTGCGTGCGCTGCTGGCCTGGCCGGCGCTGTGGTGCGGCCAGGAATTGCTGTTCGCCCAGGGCAGCCTGGCCCTGCCCTGGCTGCGTCTCGGGCAGCTCCAGGCGCCCGGTGGCCCATGGGCCGGCGCGCTGCCCTTCGGCGGCACGCTGCTCGCGGGCCTGTTGATGTGGGTCTCGGCCTTCCTGCTGTGGCAGGCGCTGGCATCGGCGCCAACGCGGCGACGTGCCCTGGCCGCGGTCGCCGCGCTCTTCGCCGCCGTGCAGGGCCTGGGCCAGGTCAGCTGGACGAGCGCCAGCGGCGAGGTCGACGCCGTACTGCTGCAACCCGGCGCCGGCCGCAGCACCGAAGACCTCATGGCCAGCCTGGATGAAGCCGCACGGTCGGCCCGGTCGCAGCTGCTGGTCAGTCCTCAGCTGATGCTGTCCAAGACCGCCTCGGCGCTGCCGGCAGACTATCTCCTGAACCTGCAGCGCGAGCTGGACCGCCGCGACAGCGACCTGCTGCTCGGCCTCTACGTGGCCAATGGCGCCGGCCAGATGCACAACGGCGTGCTGTCCATGGGCAGCTCCGGCCCGCAGCGCTACCTGAAGCGCCAGCTTTTCCCCTTCGGCGAGTTCATGCCGGCGCGCGGGCCGCTGCGCTCGCTGCTCGAGAACGGCCGGCCGAAAGAGGACATCGCGCGCGGCCCGGCCAGTGCCGACCCGCTCTGGCTGGGCGGGCATCGCGTCAGCCTGAACGTCTGCTTCGAGCTGGCCTTTCCCACGCTGTGGCGCGAAGAGGCGGCAGTGAGCGAGCTGCTGGTCAACCTCTCCGCCGACACGCCCCACCCCGGCGCCCTCTTCCAGCGCCAGATGCGGCAGATCGCCGCCACACGCGCACTCGAATTCCAGAAGCCGTTGCTGCACAGCACCGACATCGGCGGCGCGTTCGCGCTGGACCATGCCGGCCGCGTTGTCGCCGACCTGCCGCGCTACGCCACCGCCAGCCTGCCCGTCAGGCTGCAGGCCCGCAGCGGCCTGACGCCCTTTGCCCGCCTCGGCGACGCGCCCGCGCTGGCGCTGGCCGCTGCCGGCCTGCTGATCGCCACGCTGCTGGGCGCGCCGCGCCAACGCATGGCCCGCCGGCTGCGGCCGGTGCTGCAGGCCCAGCGCGGCCAGGTGCTGATGGCGACGGTGGCATTGCTGCTCATCAGTGCGGGGCTGCTGTACTTCATGGTCAACACCGGCCAGGCGGTGACCGAGAAGATGCGCGTCACGAACGCCGCCGACGCCGCGGCCTACAGCGCCGGTGTCATCGAGGCGCGCGCGCTGAACCACGACGCCTACCTGAACCGCGCCATGCTCGCCAACGAGATCGCCATCGCGCAGATGGTCAGCGTCGGCTCCTGGGTGCGCTACTTCGCGAACGCGGTGGACGAGGTGCCGGCGACGGCCGCGGAGCTCATCACCATGCTGCAGCCGAGTCTGGAAGGCGCCCAGGTGACGATCATCTTTGCAGCGACCAAGGTGGTGCTGGAGTACTACACCGGCCAGACCGCCAACTACTACGCCGACTACGTCATCAAGTACGGCATCGGCCCCATCGTCACCGTCCACGACGTCGTGATCATGGCGATGGAGCTGGCGCAGGATGCGGTGCATGTGAACCTCACCGCCGGCCTGCGGCAGAAGCAGATTGCCGACGACGTGGCGCAGGCCATGGATCCCTCGCTGCAGACCCAGGTCGTGCTGGCCTCGCACGGCTTCGACAACTTCACCAAGTCGTACGCGGACGACGAACGCGGCCGGTTCGCCGACGTGACGCTGCGTTCGCGTGATCAGTTCAGCCGCGAGCGCAACTGGACCATCGACTCACCGTTCGACATCCCGTTCGTGCGCAAGAACGGCTCGCTGAAGAAGCGCGGCGGCACCGACCTCATCGGCTTCGACGAGTGGCGCGGCATGGACACGCTGGAGCTGCACGGCCAGGAGTTCGGCTGCGGCAAGTTCGGCCTGAGCTGGTGCGACGACATCCGCAAGCCCGTCGGCTGGGCGGCCGTGCAGGTCAAGAAGAGGGGCAGCGGGGGCGGCGGCACGGGCTACCACGGCAATGCCTATGGCGAGAACAGCCGCACGGCCAACAAGTCCGAGGACGAGATGGAGGAGCCGGGCAACTACAGCTTCCACGGCCTGCCCGCCGTGCAGGAACTGCGCAACGTGGCGGCCAACGCCGAGCTGAGCACCGGCATCACCATCTTCGTCACCAAGAACCACGCCGCCATGATGACCTCCGGCGGCATGGCCCAGGCCAAGCCCGCGGGCGACCTGGCGCTCTTCGACGACAAGCCGGCCGGCGCCAAGCTGGCCGCGCTGTCGCGGGCCCAGATCTTCTTCGACCGCATCTCGCCGCGGGCCGACGGCAGGACCGAGATCGCGAGCCTCTACAACCCCTACTGGCGCGTGCGCCTGGTGGCCCCCACCGTGGCCGACAAGGCCTGGGCGGCAGCCCAACAGGGCGGACTGACGCTGCCATCACTTCCATGAGCCATTTCCACGTGCCCCTTTTGCGGCTCGGCGCCGCCGCGCTGCTGGCTCTGCTGCAGGCCGGCGCGCAGGCCGAAACCGTGCCCTTCCCGGACGGCTTCAACATCACGCCGAGCAAGCGGCTGGAGCGCCTGCATTACGCCGAGCGCACGGGCGAACTGCCCAACACCGTCAGCCGCCCGACGCTGGAGCAGGTCTGCCGCACCCAGCGGGAACTGGGCGGCAACGCCCGCTCGCCGGTGTTCGAGGCCGGCTACGACCAGCCGGCGCGCACGCGCACCCATGTCTACTTCAGCCCCGACGGCCTGCGCCGCGCCGCCTACACCGAGCTGACCGCCTACAACTGCGAGGCCGCCGAGTTCAAGGCCAACGGCCCCTGCGGCTGCACCTACCGCCCGCTGGTGCGGCACAGCGTCGAGATCTCCGTCTGGCAGGCGGGTCGCTTCCAGCGCTGGCGCGCCGACCTGGAGGAGGGCAAGGGCACGCTGGAGGAAGACAGCGCCGCCGCCCAGGCCAAGCTCGCGGAGCCCGACGACGCGACGCTGACGCGGCTGTTCGGCCCGGTGGTGGGCAAGGCCAGCGCCGCCGGCTTTGCCTGTGCGCAGCGCGAGCAGCCGGCCGCGCGCACCCCGTGGCGCACCTGCCTGGCCCTGCCCGACCCCAAGCTGCCCAAGCTGCTGTGGGGCCGCGTGATGTCCAGCAGCGCCGGCGAGCCCGACAGCCCCGTGCGCCAGAGCAGCGAGCTGACTCGCCTGGTGCTGGAAGCCGACGTGGACCCCGCCGTGTTCACGCCGCCCACCGGCATCACCTACCGCAGCCGTCGTGCCTCGAACAAGGAGTTCCAGCTATGACCTCGCAGCGCGCACCGGGTGCAGGGCATCGCAGTCAGCACGGCCAGGCCACCGTCGAGTTCGTCGTTGCCTGCCTGGTGATGGTGCCGCTGTTCATCGCCATCCCGCTGCTCGGCAAATACCTGGACCTGTTCCAGACCAGCGAGGCCGCCAGCCGCTACGTGGCCTTCGAGGGCGCCACGCGCAACTCCTCCAACAGCTGGAAGAACGACGCCGAGCTGAGCATGGAGGTGCGACGCCGGTTCTTCAGCGCGTCCGACGCGCCGGTCAAGACGGGCGACGCAGCCGGCGACTTCACGGCCCACCGCAACCCGGTCTGGACCGACCACGCCGGCCGGCCGCTGCTCGCCAACTTCGAGAACGACGTGACTGTCAGGACGACTGTGGCCGGCAAGACGGCCATCGCGGCGGCCGATGTCTTCGCCCCGCGCCTCGGCTTGAGCAATGACAACTGGTACACGGGCGAGGTGTCGATCCGCATCGCCGACATCCCCGGCTTCGCGCCGCTGGACGCGATCGGCCTGACCACCACGCGGCGCACCGTGCTGCTGGCCGACAGCTGGACCGCGCGCAGCAATGCGCAGATCCGCCAGCGCATCGAGGACGGCGGCCTGCCGGTCTATCCCATCGGCCAGGCCGCTGCGCTGGTGAACGTCATCGGCGCGGTCCCGCCGCTGGTGCTGGACCCGGCACTGAGGGTCGGCGACCACGACTGGGACGTCGTGCCCTGCGACCGGCTGACGGGAGGCTGCTGATGCGCGCCGCCTGCATTGCCGCTGCACTGCTGCTGGCCGGCGCCGCGCGGGCCGCCGAGCCGGCCTGGCCCGAGCTGCCGCTGCCGGACGGTGCCCGCGCCGAGATGGTGGCGGCCGACAGCGTCATGAACGGCCGCCACAGCCGCATCCTGCGCGCCCGCCTGTCCGGCAGCGTGGACGAAGCGCTGGACTTCTATCGCGACCGGTTCGGCCGCGAGCATGTCGAGAACCCGTTGAAGGATGCGCGCGTCATCGCCAGGCGCGACGGCGCCTTCTTCAACACCGTGCAGTTGCGCGAGCGCGGCGCGGGCCAGGTCGAGGCGACGCTGATCAGCACGCTGGTGGAGGGCCCGGCGGAGCTCAGCCGCGCCCTGCAGGACACCAAGCGGCTGCTGCCGGCCGACTCCGCGCTGATGAATTCGATGGAGTCCCGGGACGGCGAGCGCCGCTCGATCATGCTGACGGCCGTCAACAGCGCCGACCTGCAGACCAACCGCGACGAACTGGTGCGCGGCCTGCGCCAGCGCGGCCTGAACGTCTCGCGCGAGGAGCGCGCCACGGTCGGCAAGGGCCGCAGCCTGACGCTCTGGGCCGAGAACGCCCAGGAGGAAGCCACGCTCAGCGTCATCGAGGGCGGCGGGCACAGCCTGCTGGTGGTCAACCGCGTTCGCGAGATCAAGCCATGAAATCCATCCACACGCTGCGGCGCCGCGGGCGCGCCGCATGGCAACGCGGCCAGTCGATGGTCGAGTACCTCGTCGTCGGTGCCGTCACCACGGCGCTGGTCTTCATGCCCTATGACGGCAACGCCGGCAGCGACACCGTGCTCGTCTTCATGTTGAAGGCCATCCGCGCCGCTTTCGCAAAGTTCATGGGTGCCATTTCACTGCCCATCTGAGTCCGAGTCCTGGGAAACAACAACACATGAGAGTTGCGTTCAATCGAAGCTGGCTGCTGCTGGGCCTGGCCCTCGTCATCGGTGGGCTGTCTGCCTATGGCGTGAAGCGGTACATCGAGCAGCACGTGGAGGACATCGAAGCGCGCAGCCGCTCGCACCGCATGGTCAAGGTCGTCGTGCCCAAGCAGGACCTCGCCAAGGGTGCGCAACTACAGCCGAACCTGCTGGCCGTGCGCGAGGTGCCCGCGGAATGGGCGCACACCAACGCCATCACGCCCGAGCAGTTCGACCGCGTCGAGGGCCAGCTGCTGGCCTACCCGGTGGCAGCCGGCGAGATGCTGCTGTGGTCGTTGCTGGAAGGCCAGCGCGCCGCCTCGTTCTCGGCACGGCTGCCGAGCGGCCAGCGCGCCATCACGGTGCCCGTCGACGAGGTCAATTCAATCTCGGGCCTGCTGCAGCCGGGCGACCGCATCGACCTGATGGTGTCCGCCAAGCGCGACAACAAGAGCTACCTCTTCCCGCTGCTGCAGAACGTGACCGTGCTGGCCACCGGCGCGCAGGCCATCCCGATGCCGGGCTGGGACGGCAAGGAGTCCACCAAGCGCAGCTTCACGACCGTGACGCTCGAAGCCTCGCCCGAGGACGCGCGCCGCGTGCTGGCCGCGCGCGAGGTGGGCAAGCTCAGCGCCATGCTGCGCGCGCCGGGCGACAAGGCGCCCATCGCCAGCACGCGGGCCGAGGCCTATGCGCTGCTCGGCCTGGGCGGGCGCGACACCGTCGCCGGCGACCGCGTGCCCGTGCTCTACGGCGGCCGCGGCGAGATCAAGAACATCGCGCCGCTGGGCAGCAGCGCGCAACCCGAAGCGGCTGCCGCAGCCGCCAACGCAGCGGCCGCTGCCCTGGCCGGCGCCCGGCCGTGATGAACGCCCTGCCCATGCCCCTTCCTCTCGACAACTCGAAAAGCATGACCCGCTCCCTGGCGCCCGCTCTCCATCTCTGCCTCAGCGTCGCACTCGCATTGCCCGCCCATGCGCAGGAGGTGGCGGCGCCGGCCGCACCGGGCGCTCCCGGCGGAACCGCCGCGACAGCCAACGCGGCCGAGAACAGCGGCGGCTTCGGCACCGCGCTCAAGCCCACCGTGAAGCGCGGTACCAAGGCGGGCACGCCGGCCGCGCCCTACACGCCCATCCAGTCCGGCGGCAACGACGGGCAGATCGCCGAGATCGACATGTTCGTCGGCGAGTCCCGCGTGTTCCCCGCGCCCGGCGTGGCGCGCATCGCGGTCGGCAACGGCCGGCTGCTGTCGGCCGCGGCGCTGGACGAGAAGGAGGTCATCCTGTTCGCGAACGGCGAGGGCACCTCCTCGCTGTTCATCTGGAACGCCGACGGCCGCTACCAGCGCGTCAAGATCAACATCGTCGCCGGCGACACCTCTCGCCATGCCCGGGAGATCGCGGCCTTCCTGTCCACCATCCCGAACGCCCGCACGTCCATCATCGGCGCGAACATCGTCGTCGAGGGCGAGCAGCTGTCGGACTTCGACCTCGAGAAGATCGAGGCGCTGTCCAAGCGCTATCCGCAGATCGTCAACTTCACCAACCGCGTCGGTTGGGAAAAGATGGTGTCGATGGACGTCAAGGTGGTGGAGTTCCCCACCAGCGTGCTCAAGGAGGTCGGCCTGAAGTGGACGAGCACGGGCGGCGGTGCCGTCGGCGCGATCTGGGGGCCCTACCGCCGCAACAACGACGGGCCGTACCAGATCGACATCCGCACCGGCACCGAGAACCCGCCGCCCATCAGCAGCCCGGACGGCAGCAAGGGCGTGCTCGTTCCGCCCGGCCTGAACGTGCTGAGCGTGCTGAACCTGGGCCTCAACGCCCAGCTGAGCCTGCTTGCCCAGGACGGCAAGGCCACGCTGCTGGCCGAGCCGCAGCTGTCCGCTCGCAACGGTGCCAAGGCGAGCTTCCTGGCCGGCGGCGAGCTCCCCTACGCCGTCTCGAACCGCGACGGCACGACCATCCTGTTCAAGCCCTACGGCATCAAAGTCGACATCACGCCGCGCGTGGATGCCAGCGGCGTCATCCGCGCCACCATCGAGTCCGAGGTGAGCAGCATCGACCGCTCGGTCACCACCACCTTCGGCCCTGCACTGCTGACGCGCAAGACCAACACCGAGTTCAACCTGCGCGACGGCGAGACGCTGGTGCTGTCGGGCCTGCTGCAGCGCGACTCGTCCACCGACATCGACAAGGTGCCGCTGCTCGGTGACATCCCCATCTTGGGCGCGCTGTTCCGCTCCAAGCGCTTCCAGAACAAGGAGACGGAGCTGGTCGTGTTCGTCACGCCACGCGTCGTGGCGGCGGACTCGCCGTCCAACCGCGACCGCATCGCGCAGACCACCGAGCGCCTGCAGGCCCGCATGGGTCCGACGCCCTACCTGACCGATCCGCTGCAGCCCGGCGTCAGCTACGAAAAGGCCGACAAGGTGCCGCAGCGCCCAGGCCAGCCACCCGCCGACAACGCGCCCGTGCCGGAGCCTGTCACGGCTGAGGCGCCGCTGGTGGCCGGCATCGGCCGTGCGCCGGAAGGTGCGCTGCTGCGCGTGCAGACCGCCCAGGCCGTGCTGCGCGCCCAGCCCATCGCGACGGCCGAGGCGCTGCTGACGCTGCAGCGCGGCGCCACCGTCGTGCTCGGCTCGGCGCCCTCGCAGCCCGCCGGCCAGGGACGCTGGACGAATGTGCATGTGGGCAGCATCAATGGCTGGGTGCCGTCCGAGGCCATCGTCGCCTGGCGGCCGACCGACGCCGGCCAGCCGGATGTGCGACCCGCCGTCATCAAGCCGGTGCCGGCGCTCAAGCCCGCGCTGCTCGGCAAGACCGACGACGAGCTGCTCGGCACGCCGATGCGCGTGCAGTCGGAAGCGCTGGCACTGCGCGTCACGCCGGACGTGAACGCCGCCGTCGTCTGGCGCGCCCAGCGCGGCGACGTCGTGCGCCGCCTGAACCTGCCGCCACAGGGCGCCTGGCTGCCGGTGCAGATCGGCGCCGGCCCCACCGGCAAACGCGGCTGGGTGATGGCGCAGTGGCTCGTCCCTCTCAACATGCCCTGAGCCTGACCACTGGAACCGTCATGAGCCAACTCATCATCCAGATCACCGACACCGCCGGCGACACGCGCGAGCTGACGCTGGACCAGCGCGAGATCCGCATCGGCCGCGGCAAGGACTGCGACATCCAGCTGCGCGGCTGGCGTGTCGGCCGCGAGCATGCGAAGCTGACCGAGACGCGCGAGGGCTGGACCCTGGAGGACCTCGGCCAGTTCACCGGCACCTGGGTCAACGCCCAGCGCATCGTGCGCTACGGGCCGCTGAGCTTTGCCGACCAGATCCGCATCGCCGGCGTGACGCTGCGGGTGCGCGAAGTCGACGGCGTGGCGCCGGCGCAGCGCCCGCATCCCACGCCACCGCCGGCGGCGACGGCGGGGGTCATCCACCTGCACGCCGCCACGCCTGCCACGGCCGCCACAGGCGCTGCAGTCGCCACCACGCGGGCCGCTCCGCACGCGCCGGCGGACCCGCACGCCAGCGCGCCGGTGTCCGCCGACGTGCTGGCCGTGCAGGCCCGCCACCCCTGGCGAAAACATGTGCACGACCAGCTGCTCGAAGTCATCGACCTGCGCCGCCGCGACCTGACGCGGATGACCGATGCCGAGCTGCGCATCGAGACCGAGAAGCTGGTGCGCGAGATCCTGGAGCGCTTCACCGACCTGCCCGCCCACATCGACCGCGAGGCGCTGCGCAAGGAGGTGCTGGACGAGGCCGTGGGCCTGGGGCCGCTGGAAGACCTGCTGGACGACGCCAGCGTCACCGAAGTGATGGTCAACCGCGCCGACGAGATCTTCGTCGAGCGCGGCGGCCGGCTGGAGCGCTATCCGCTGGCCTTCACGAGCGACCGCGCCATCATGGGCGTCATCGAGCGCATCGTCGCGCCGCTGGGCCGGCGCATCGACGAATCGTCGCCGATGGTGGATGCGCGCCTGAAGGACGGCTCGCGGGTGAACGCGGTGATTCCGCCGCTCGCGCTCAAGGGCTGCAACATCACCATCCGCAAGTTCGCCAAGAACAAGCTGCAAAGCCAGGATCTGGTGAACTACGGCTCGGTCACGCACGACATGATGGCCTTCCTGAAGGTCGCGGTGGAGCAGGGCACCAACATCATCATCTCGGGCGGTACCGGCTCGGGCAAGACGACGCTGCTCAACGTGCTGTCCAACTTCATCCCGGACGGCGAACGCATCATCACCATTGAAGACGCGGCCGAGCTGCGGCTGAACCACTCGCACCTCGTGTCCCTGGAATCGCGGCCGTCCAACGTGGAAGGCCGCGGCGCCATCACCATCCGCGAGCTGGTGAAGAACTCGCTGCGCATGCGGCCGGACCGCATCGTCGTCGGCGAGTGCCGCGGCGGCGAGGCGCTGGACATGCTTCAGGCCATGAACACCGGCCATGAAGGCTCCCTCACGACGCTGCACGCCAACACGCCGCGCGACGCATTGGCGCGGCTGGAGACACTCGTGCTGATGGCCGGCATGGACCTGCCCATCGGCGCCATCCGCGACCAGATCAGCTCGGCCGTGGACATCATCGTGCAGCAGTCGCGCTTCGCCTGCGGCTCGCGCAAGGTGACCAGCGTCACCGAGCTGACCGGCATGGAGAACGGCAAGATCCAGCTGCAGGAGCTGTTCCGCTACGAGGCGCGCGGCTTCGGTGCAGACGGCAAGGTGCAGGGCGACTTCTACGGCTGCGACGCGGTGCCCACCTTCTACGACGAGCTGCGCGAGCAGGGCGTGACCTTCGACCTGTCGCTGTTCAACCGGAGGGCGGCATGAGGGCCGCGACGCTCCGCACATGTGATGAAGCCCATGGCATGAGCGCCGCGCCGGGCCGCCCCAAGCAAGCTCGCTCCCGCCTGGCGGGACAGCGCGCAGCGCTAAGGGTGCACCAATGAGCACGAGCCTCGTCGCCACGCTCGTCGCCGGCATCGTCGCGCTGGCCGTCATGATGCTGGTGTGGTCGGTGTCCAGCATCGCCACGAGCGGGCTGGCGCGCTACCGGCGCCTGTTCACCGAGCGGGCCAACGTCGGCCTGCGCGAACTCTTCCTGTTCGTCGACCCGGGGCGCCTCTTCGTGCTGAACCTGGCGCTGCTGGTGCTGCTGTCGACGCTGGCTTGGGTGCTGACGCGCAACGCCATCCCCGCCATCGTCACCGCCCTGGTCGTCGCCTTCGGGCCGCGCTTCCTGCTGCGCTGGCTGCGCCGGCGCCGCATCGACAAGCTGGAGCAGCAGTTGCCCGATGCACTGCAGATGCTGGCCGGCGGGCTGAAGGCCGGCGTCAGCCTGTCGCAGGCCATCCAGCAGCTGGTGCTGGAGTCGCGCCCGCCAATCTCGCAGGAGTTCGATCTCGTGCTTCGCGAGCAGCGGCTGGGCGTGTCGATGGACGAGGCGCTGGAAGGCCTGAACAAGCGCGTCGACCTGCAGTCCGTCACGTTGGCCGTGTCGGCCATGCGCATCGCCAGCGAGACCGGCGGCCAGCTCGCCGAGACGCTGGAACGCGCCGCCCAGACGCTGCGCCAGAAGCTGGCCATGGAGGGCAAGATCCGAGCGCTGACCTCGCAAGGCAAGCTGCAGGCCTGGGTCGTGGGCGCACTGCCGATCTTCCTGATGGTGGTGCTCAACAAGATGGAGCCCGCGGCGATGAACCTGATGTTCACGACCCGCGCCGGCTGGGCCACGCTGGTGGTCATCGGCCTGTTCGAGTTCTTCGGCGTGCTCGTCATCCGCAAGATCGTGGACATCGACGTATGAGCCCGGCAATGCTTGAGTGGCTGCCGTGGCTGTGCGCACTTGGCCTCGGCCTGGCCATCGCGCTGATGGCCCACAGCCTGATGCGCGCCATCGACGACGTGCCCGACGAAGACCGCAGCTACCGGGACATGCCGCCCACGGCCTTCCGGGTGATGTGGTGGCCGATCCGCTGGGTGGCCCACTACCTCGGCCCGAGGCTGAGCCTGGCCCAGCGCCAGCGCGTCGTCGGGCGGCTGCGCCTGGGCGGGCTGGACTACGCGCTCGCGCCAGAGCAGTTCATCGCCGCGCAGCTGCTGTGCGCCACGGTCTGCGCGCTGCTGACCTGGTGGGTGCTGGACAGCTTCGGCCGCGCGGCGGGGCCGTGGCCCTGGGTGGCGGCGGCCTTCGGCTTCCTGTTCCCGGCGATCTGGCTGCGTGACGTCGGCCAGGTGCGCCGCCGCCAGACGCTCAAGACACTGCCCTTCATGCTGGACATCATCACGCTGTGCGTGGAGGCCGGTTTGAACCTGACCGGCGCCTTCCAGCAGGCGGTGGCCAAGGGGCCGGCGGGGCCGCTGCGCGACGAGTTCTCGCGCGTGCTGCGCGACGTGCGCGCCGGCCGGCCGCGGCTGGACGCGCTGCGCACGATGTCCGACCGCATGAACGAGCCGTCGATCACCAACTTCGTCTCGGCGCTGATCCAGGCCGAGCGCATGGGCATGAACCTCGGTCCCATCCTGCGCGCGCAGTCCGAGCAGCGCCGCAACGAGCGCTTCTCGCGCGCCGAGAAGCTGGCGATGGAGGCGCCGGTGAAGCTGCTGTTCCCGCTGATCGCCTTCATCTTTCCCTGCACCTTCGTCGTGCTCGGCTTCCCGATCGCCATGAAGTTCATTCACATGGGAGTCTGAGATGAAGCCCCTCGCCCAGTCTCGCCACGCTGAACGCGGGCAAGCCCAGTCGGTCCCCCTGGGGGACGGCGATGCATGCGGCATTGAGCCGCACGCACATCGCCTGCAGGCCGGCTTGGGGCGGCCCGGCGCCGTCCTGCAGTCCAACACTTCATTGCGCGTGCTGCACGCCACCAGCTTCCATGCCCGCCTGCTCGGCCTGCTGGCGCTGCCCCGGCTGCAGCCCGGCGAGGCGCTGGTGCTGAAGCCCTGCGCCAGCGTGCACACCTGCTTCATGCGCTACGCCATCGACGTGCTCTACCTCGACCGCGACGGCGTCGTGCTGAAGGTGGTGCCGGCGCTGGCGCCCTGGCGCTTCAGCGCCTGCCTCGGTGCGCGCTCGACGCTGGAACTCGCCGCGGGTGAAGCCGAGCGGCTGGGGCTGCGGCCCGGCTCGCGTATCGACCCGAACTGAAACCACCCTGCCCTCCATGCCCGCCTTTTCCTCCCGACTGCTTCTGCTGCCCCTGACGCTCGCGCTCGCCCATTGCGGCGGTGGCGGCGGTGACGCCGCGCCGGCGCCCGAAGTCATCGCCAAGCCCGGCGTCGTGACCGACCCCTACGCCGGCACCGCCTACCTCAAGGTGCAGAAGACCACGCATGCCATCGGCGGCGGGCCCGGCACCGGCCGCGCCGTCGTGCAGGAGCTGGTGAACCTGTGCAACGAACACCGCCGCAGCCGCTACGGCCTGCCCGCCCAGCAGCCCGACGAGGCGCTGATGGCGGGCATCGATGTGCAGTTCATCGAGCGCTTCTACGACAACGGCAAGGCCGCCGAGAAGACCACCGGCTACGGCCTGGATGTCTACGACCTGCAGCGCTGGCTGGCCGACCTCAAGGCCGGCGGCGGCGCCGACCCCAAGACGCCGCCCGACTGCTCGGCCGTCAACAAGGTGGAGCTGACCAGCGGCACGCTGTGGCGAGACGGCGTCAAGTACGACCTGCGCTACGACACGAAACAGGCCCTCGGCAGCCGCACCAGCGCCAGCCTCACGCCGACCGCCATCGACAGCGACGAGAAGGTCGCCGCCTGGCCGAAGAAGACGGTGCTGGGCGAGAGCTGCTCGGTGGCCAGCGGCCCGGCCATTCCGGCCAATCTGGTGAGCTGCCTCTGGGACCGCTTCCCCGCGAAGAACTGGCTCAACCTGCCCTGGGCCCTCGAATCCAGCGGCGGCTCGGCGCTCGACGTGCAAGTGATCGCCGTCGCAGTCGAAAGCAACAAACCCCTGCCCGCCGGCGCGGTCGACATCCCGGCCGGGTTCACAACCAAGGTGGATTGAACATGACACCACTCGCGCCCCGCATGCATGGCCTTCGCAGCCCGCGTTCCCAGCGGGGCGCGGGCCTGGTCGAGTCCGTCCTCGTGCTGCCCACGCTGCTCCTGATGGTGCTGGGCATGTGGCAGGCGGCGCTGGGCTACCAGGCCAAGAGCAGCGTCAACTACGCCACCTTCGAGGCGGCGCGGGCGGGCGCTGTGAACAACGCCAGCGTGGGCAGCATTCGTGAAGCTTTCGTCAAGGGCATGCTGAGCTACTACGGCGGTGGCACGACGATTGCGGAGTTGGCCGAAGCGAAGCTGCGGGCCGAGGGTGACCTCGCGGCCGCCATGCGCGTCGAGGTGCTGTCGCCCACCAAGGAAAGCTTCGACGACTTCGGCAGCCCGGCGCTGAAGGCCCAGTACAAGAGC
>SEEY01000353.1 GCA_004211235.1 Rubrivivax sp. | reverse complement strand
CTTCCAGTGCGGCCTGGCGCTTGCTCGCTTCTTCGTTCTGCTGCTGCGACGGCAGCCGGTCGAACGCGTAGGTGCCGGGCTTGCGGTCCGCGGGCCAGTTGCCGTAGCTGGAAACGTCGGCGGACACGGTGTAGGGGCCGGCGCAGCCGGTGGCCGCCAGCAGGGCTGCGGCGGCCAGGCTGGTCAGGACGAGACGACGGGTGGGAGTGAACATGCAGGCCTCCTGTTTGGGCTGTGCGGATGATCTTGAGCGGGCCAGTTTGCCGCAGTGTGTGCGGGTGCATCCAGATGTCAGCTTTTCAGCAAGCCGCGTGCCGTTGACCGCCACGGCATTCGCCGTCGTGCCTCCTCAGTCGCGCATCAGGCGCACGACGTCGGCCTTGGGCGTCGCGCAACTCTCGTCGTCGTCGAAGGCAATGTCGCCGTCCGGTTCCGCCTGGCCGGTGGCCTTCATGGTCTCGAAGGGGAAGAGCTTCTTGTCCATCATGTGCGACGGCACCACATTGCCCATCGCCGTGAAGATGTTGTCGATGCGGCCCGGGTAGCGCTTCTCCCACTCGTTGATCATGGCCTTCACCTGCACCCGCTGCAGGTTCTCCTGGCTTCCGCACAGGTTGCAGGGAATGATCGGGAACTGGCGGTGCTCGGCCCAGCGCACGAGGTCGGGCTCCTTCACGTAGGCCAGCGGCCGGATGACGACGTTCCTGCCGTCATCGCTGACCAGCTTGGCCGGCATGCCCTTCATGCGGCTGCCGAAGAACATGTTCAGGAACAGCGTCGTGACCATGTCGTCGCGGTGGTGGCCCAGCGCGATCTTCGTGGCGCCCAGTTCGCCGGCGACGCGGTACAGGATGCCGCGGCGCAGGCGCGAGCACAGCGAGCAGGTCGTCTTGCCCTCGGGGATGAGGCGCTTGACGATGGCGTAGGTGTCCTGCGTCTCGATGTGGAAGTCCACGCCGCGCGAGCGCAGGTAGTTGGGCAGCACCTCTTCCGGAAAGCCGGGCTGCTTCTGGTCGAGGTTGACGGCGACCAGGCTGAACTTGATCGGCGCCCGTTGCTGCAGGTTGATCAGGATGTCCAGCATCGCGTAGCTGTCCTTGCCGCCGGACAGGCACACCATGACCTTGTCGCCGTCCTCGATCATGTTGAAGTCGGTGACGGCCTGGCCCACCTGGCGGTGCAGCCGCTTGGACAGCTTGTTGATCTCGTGCGCGGCCTTTTTGTCGGCGGCGGCCTGCTCGGCGAAATCGAGGACTTCAGAAATGACGTCGGACATAGGGTTTCACCACGCACCGAGTTCGGTGCTGATAGAGACTTCGCAGTCGGGAAAGATTTCGAGCTTGGTCAGCCGCAGCCGCACGCCGACGACGCCGGGCAGGCTCATCAGGCGGTTGCAGAGCTTGCCGAGCAGAGCTTCGACGAGGTCGGTGTGCTCGGCGGTGCACTCGTCGATGATGGCCGTGCGCACGCGCCGGTAGTCCAGCACGTGGCCGATGTCGGCATCGCGGGCCACCACCGGCATCGCGCCCAGGTTCACTTCGGCGTCGACCTGGATGGGTTGCGGCCCCGTGCGCTCGAAGTCGAGCACGCCGAGGTTGGCGCGAAAACGCAGCCCTTGCAGATGGATGACCTGGCGGTTGTTGTAGCGCTGCGGCGCGGCGGCCACCTGCGGGCGCAGCGCCAGCTCGATCTGCTTGGCGGCCTGCACGCCGTCGGCCAGCGCCGTCTGCACGCAAGGGTGCCAGCGGCGGCTGGCGTCGCCCGCGACGAAGGCGCGCTGACGCGAGGCTTCGTCCAGCAGCGCGAAGGCCGAAGGCTCCGGCTCGAAGCCGAGCAGCGCGGCCACGAAGCCGTAACGCTCGGCGCCGACGGCGACGCCGTCGGCATCGGGCAGCAGGGCTTCGGGCAGTGGCGTGGCCAGCCGGACGGTGATGCCCCGATGCGCCTCGGCCCGTTCGGCCAGGTGGGCCTGCGCGCGCCAGCTGCCGCGCGACAACACGGTCACGTCGTGGCCGCGCTCGGCCAGGAAGAGGGCGTTCTCGGCCGCGTTGTCGCCGGCGCCGAGGAGCAGCACGCGGCCCGGTGGCAGCATCTCGCGGCGGGAGGTCAGCTGGCTGGCATCCAGCACGCGCTCATGCGGCACCGCGAAATAACGCGCCGGGCGCAGCAGCCGCAGGCCGGTGGCGATGAGCAAGGCCCGGGCATGCACGTGTTCGCCAGTGGCGAGCTGCAGCGTCCAGCCGTCAGGCGTGTGGCGGGCGGATTCCGCGCGCGTGCCGAGGCGCAGCGTCAGCCCCGGCGTGGCCTGGGCCTGGGCGGCGTAGTGCTCGCCGAGCGCAGCGAGGTGGGCGGCGGGCTCGCCGAGCACCCAATCCTGCGCGAAGTTCAGTCCGGCCAGCGCGGCGCACAGGCGGGTCTCCCGCTCGACGAGGAGCGAGCTCATGCCCATCTGGCCGAGCCAGGACGCGGCGCTGCAGCCGGCGGGGCCGCCGCCGAGGATGGCTACGTCGAGGAGAAGGGGGCTGGACATGGGGCGGCGGATGCAAAGCCGCGAATTATCCCAGTCAGGGCCTAGTTGCGCAGCCGCTTCCAGATTCGCCAGCCCAGCAGCACCGCCAGGATCGCGCCATAGACGGCCGGCTCGGTGAAGTTCTGCTTGCCGGCACGCATCCAGATGAAGTGCAGCATCGCGATGAGGCTCACCGCGTAGACCGCCTTGTGCAGCGCCTGCCAGCGCTTCGCGCCCAGCGCCTTGATGGCGCGGTTGAAGCTGGTGGCGGCCAGCGGAACCATCAGTGCCCACGCCGTGAAGCCCATCAGGATGAAAGGCCGCTTGACGATGTCAGCGGCGATGTCGTCCAGCGCCAGGCCCATGTCCAGCCAGCCATAGGCCAACAGATGCAGGCTGGCATAAAAGAAGGTGAACACGCCCAGCATGCGACGAAACCGCGCCAGCGCGGCCAGGCCGGTCAACTGCCGCAGCGGCGTGATGGCGAGCGTGAGCCACAGGCCGCGCAGTGTCCAGTCACCCAGCCGGCGGATCAGCGCCTCGGCCGGGTTGGCGCCGAGCTGGTTCGTGAAGGCGGCGTAGACCAGCCAGGCCAGCGGCGCCAGGCAGAGCACAAACAGCACGGGCTTGGCGGCCCGGCTCAACAGGGCCGCTGAAGGACTCGGCATGCCTTAATAGAACTTCTTCAGGTCCATGCCCGCGTAGAGCTGCCCGACCTGCGCCTCGTAGCCGTTGAACATCAACGTCGGCCGCTTCTTGGCGAACAGGCCGTCTTCGCCGATGCGGCGCTCGGCCGCCTGGCTCCAGCGCGGGTGCGGCACGTTGGGATTGACGTTGGAATAGAAGCCGTACTCCTGTGGATTCGCCACTTCCCAGCTGCTGCGCGGCTGCTTCTCCACGAAGCGGATCTTGACGATGCTCTTGGCCGACTTGAAGCCGTACTTCCACGGCAGCACCATGCGTACCGGCGCGCCGTTCTGGTTGGGAAGGACCTCGCCATACATGCCGAAAGTCAGCAGCGCCAGCGGGTGCATGGCTTCGTCCATGCGCAGCGCTTCCACGTAGGGCCAGTCGAGCGAGCCGTAGCGCAGGCCGGGCATCTGCGAACGGTCGGCCAGCGTCGTGAACTCGACGAACTTGGCCTTGCCATTGGGCTCCGCTCGCTTGATGAGTTCGGCCAGGGAGTAGCCCTCCCACGGGATGACCATGCTCCAGCCCTCGACGCAGCGCAGCCGGTAGACGCGTTCCTCCATCGGTGCCAGCTTGAGCAGCGCATCGATGTCGTAGTTGCCCGGCTTGGCGCATTCACCTTCGACGGCCACCGTCCAGGGCCGCGTCTTCAGCGTGTGCGCGCGCTGGGCAGGGTCGGCCTTGTCGGTTCCGAACTCGTAGAAGTTGTTGTACGACGTCGCGTCGGCGTAGCCGGTGGGCTTGTCCATCACCAGCGCGCCGGCCACGGCCGAGCGCGCGCCGGGCAGCTTGGCCAGCTTGCCGCCGCCCGGCGCCGCCTGTGCCAGCGCCAGCGGCGATGCGGCCGCCAGGCCCAGGCCGGCGAGCGCCGTGCGACGGTTCAGGTAGACGTCGCGGGGGGTGATCTCGCTGGACAGCGGGGTGTGGGCGTCGGGAATGCGAATCAGCATGGTGTCGGCCTGGTGAGGGGCGGTGGGAGCGGCGATCAGATCAGTGGTCGCGGCAGTCGGTGCGCAACTTACACCAGCCGCGTCGACTCTGTCCGGGGCAAGCGCCAATCCCGGATGCAATGCCGGGCTGCCTCGCCTGGGTTTGCCCGCTGCCGAGGCGTGGGTGGCCACGGCAGACTGCGCGGCCTGACAACAAGGGAGGACGACGATGAAGGAATGGGTACACCCGCGCGAACGCTCGCTGGGGCTGCTGATGCTGGTGCTGGGTTCGCTGGTCTGGCTCGGGCTGGTGGTGGGCACGATGGGCGTCATCCTCGGCGCGCTGCTGCTGGGTTTCGTGGTCTACGTCTTTGCGCAGTCCGCGCTGCTTGCCCATGTGCGCGGCAACGGCGTGGAGCTGAGCGCCGAGCAGTTTCCCGACCTGCACGAGCAGTTCATTGCCTGCTGCGAGACGCTCGGTCTGGAGCGGCGGCCCGAGGCCTATGTGCTGCAGGGTGGCGGCGTGCTGAATGCGTTTGCGGCCCAGTTCCTCGGCAGGCGCTTCGTCGTGCTGCTGTCGGCCGTGGTCGACGCGATGCAGGCGCATCCGGACGGCGTGCGCTTCTATGTCGGCCATGAGCTGGGTCATCTCAAGCGCGGCCATGCGCTGCTCGATCTGCTGCGCCTGCCGGTGCTGTGGCTGCCACTGGTCGGCGGTGCCTATGGACGGGCCAAGGAGACGACCTGCGATTTGCATGGCCTGGCCTGCAG
>SEEY01001238.1 GCA_004211235.1 Rubrivivax sp. | reverse complement strand
GCATCAGGTACTCGCAGCCGCTGCGCTCGCGGGCGAGCCGCGCATGTTCCACCGTCCAGATCTCGCCATTGGCGATGACGGTCAGCGGCACGGCCTCGCGCACCGCCGCGATGCGCTCCCAGTACGCCGGCGGCTTGTAGCCGTCTGCCTTCGTGCGGGCGTGGACGACGATCTCCTGCGCGCCCGCTGCATGAATGGCGCGGGCGACGTCCAGCGTCCTGCTGTCGTCCATGAACCCCAGGCGCATCTTGGCCGACACCATCACGTCCGCCGGCACCGCGCGGCGCACGGCCGACACGATTTCGTAGATCAGCTCGGGCTCGTCCAGCAGCACCGCACCGCCGCGGTGGCGGTTCACGCACTTGGCGGGGCAGCCGAAATTGAGGTCGATGCCTTCAGGCTTCAGCTCGGCCAGGCGCGCGGCGTTCTCGGCCAGGCATTGCACGTCGGAGCCGAGCAGCTGGGGGTGAACCGGCACGCCGGCGGCGGTGCGGCCGCCGGTGCGCAGCTCCGGCACGATGCGCGTGAACACGCGGCTCGGCAGCAGCTGGTCGGTCACGCGGATGAACTCGCTCACGCAGCGGTCCACACCGCCGACGCGGGTCAGCACGTCACGCAGGATGTGGTCGAGCAGGCCCTCCATCGGGGCCAGCAGAATCACTGCGGGCTCTCCAGGTGCATCAGGTAGAGCCGCAGGTCGAACTCAAGCTGGAAGTAGTCGGGCTCCATGTGCTGGCACAGCTGGTAGAACGCCTTGTCGTGCTCCAGCTCGCGAAGATGGGCGAGTTCGTGCACGACGATCATCCGCAGCAGCGCGGCCGGCGCCTCCTTGAACAGCGTGGCAACGCGGATCTCGCGGCGCATCCTGAGCCTGGCGCCTTGTACCTGGGTGCGTCGTGTGTGCGTGCCGAGGGCATGCTGCAGCACTCGCAGCTTGGCGTCATAGCCCACGAAGTTCAGGGGCCCAGCGTTGCGCAAGTAGCGCGCCTTCAGCACGCCG
>SEEY01001237.1 GCA_004211235.1 Rubrivivax sp. | reverse complement strand
GCGTGGGCCTACACGACCACCCCCAACGCCTGGCAGGCGATGACGTCGCTGGACACCGGCGCGCCGGCCGTCCGCATCACCACCATCAGCGCCGTGCCCGAGCCGGCCACCTACGGGCTGATGGCCCTCGGTGCCCTCGTCGTCGGTGCCGCCGTGCGCCGCAAGCAACAGCAAGGATGAATGCCATGAATCGTCAAACCCTCATGCACGGCCTGGCCGCCAGCCTGCTGCTGGCCAGCGCTGCCGCTTCGGCCAGCGTCACCAGCCCCGTCATCGGCAAGCTGCTCTGGTCCGAAGAGTTCAACGCCGCCAGCCTGGACGGCACCCGCTGGTCGACCTACGACGGCAACGGCTGCCAGATCGGCCTGTGCGGCTACGGCAATCAAGAGCTGGAGTACTACCGCCCCAACAACCTCGCCATCGCCGACGTGCCCTTCGAGCCCGGCACGCGCGCGCTGGCCATCACCGCCAAGCGCGAAGTGATGGGCAGCAACCAGTTCACGTCCGGCAAGATCGACTCGGCCGGCAAGGTGCAGGTCAAGTACGGGATGATCGAAATGCGCGCGGCCACCCCGTCGGTCGGCGTCGGCCTGTGGCCGGCGCTGTGGATGCTGGGCACCAGCCCGCAGGCCTGGCCGCGCAAGGGCGAGATCGACATCATGGAGCAGGGCGGCCGCCAGCCCGCGGGCATGCCGGCCGTGTCGCCCAACCAGTTCGTCGGGGCCAACGTCATCACCTTCGCCGAGGCGGCCTGCGTGCCGGGCAACGAGAGTTGCGCCGCGTCCACCGCCTGGCAGACGAAGAACTGGGTCACGCCCTCGCGCTCGCTGGCCAACCGCTTCGTGCTGTACCGGCTCTACTGGACCGACACGCAGATCCGCTTCACGCTCGTCGACAACGGCCGTGAGCTGGACATGTACAAGGCGCCCATCTCCACCGTCAACTCGCCCGCGCTGCAGGAGCCGTTCTACCTGCTGATGAACATGGCCGTCGGCGGCAAC
>SEEY01001236.1 GCA_004211235.1 Rubrivivax sp. | reverse complement strand
GGTCGAGGCCGTTCAGGGCGTTTCGGCCGTCGTGCTGGACATCCATCTGCCCGACATCGACGGCTTCGAGCTCTGCCGCCGGCTGCGCGCGCAGGTCGCCACGTTCCGGCTGCCCGTCATCCATCTGACAGCCGCCTACCTGACCGATGAGGACAAGGTCCGCGGGCTGGATTCGGGCGCCGACGCCTATCTCACCCACCCCGTCGAGCCGGCGGTGCTGGTGTCGACCATCCAGTCGCTGGTGCGCACGCGCGCGGCCGAGGAGGCGATGCGCAGCAGCGAGGCGCGCTTCCGCGCCATCTATGCGCAGGCGCCCAGCGGCATCTGCCTGCTGCGCGCCGAGGACGCCACCGTGCTGGACGCCAATCCCGCGATGCTGGCCCTGCTGGGACGCGAGGCGGCGCAAGTGGTGGGTCATCCGCTGGCGCGATTCGTGGAGCCCGATGACGCCCGCCAGGCGCAGGTCTTCATCGATGCGCTGGACGGTGACGGCGCCGGCGGCACGCACGCCGAATTCGCGCTGCTCACACCGCGCGGCCAGCAGGTGCTGACCGAATGGACGGCGTCGCCCCACATCGATGCGGGCGTCTGCATGGCGATGGTGACCGATGTGTCGCAGCGCCACATGCTGGCCACCCAGCGCCAGGAATTGCTGGATCGCGAGCGCGCGGCGCGCAGCGAGGCGGAGCGCCTGAGCCGCATGAAGGACGACCTGATCGCCGTGCTCTCGCACGAGCTGCGCACGCCGCTGAACGCCATCATGGGCTGGGCGCACGTGCTGCAGCGGCACAGCCCGCCAGAGCTGCTCGCGAAGGGCCTGGCTGCGATCGATCGCAATGTCGCCCTCCAGGCGCGGATGATCGCGGACATCCTGGACATGTCCCGCATGAACATCGGCAAGCTGCCGCTGAACCTGGAGCAGGTGGAGGCCGGCACGGTGTTGCGCGCGGCGGTGTCCGCCATCCAGCACACGCTGGACACCAGCGGCCATCGGCTGGTGC
>SEEY01001235.1 GCA_004211235.1 Rubrivivax sp. | reverse complement strand
GTCGTCGAACTGGGCAGCAGGTCGAGCACGACGGGCGCCAGCGGCGATGCGGCGAAATAGGCGATCACCCAGCCGGCGAGCGACATGACCTCGTAGACCAGGCCGCGCCACAAGCCGATGCCGATCGACAGCAGCAGCAAGGCCGCCAGCGCGAGATCGACCCAGCTCAACGCGATGTCCATGCTCGTCCTGGCCTCAAAGCGTCAGGATGGCGCCCGGCAAGCCGGCGCCCTTGAGCTTGGCCGCAGCACGCTCGGCCTCGTCGCGGTTGGCGAAGGGCCCCAGGCGCACGCGGATGCGGCGGCCGTCTGCGGTGTCGACGGCCTGGGCATAGGTCTTGAGGCCGAGCTTCTCGACCTTGCCGCGGACGTCCTGCGCGGTCTTGTTCTCGCCATAGGCGCCGACCTGCACGATGAAGCGCGCAGCCGAGGCCGGCGCGGTGTTCCTGCCTTCGAGCAGCGCCTGGGCGCGGGCGCCGTCGTTGGCGGCCTTGAGCTTGTCGGCCGCTTTCTCCGCTGGCTTGTCTGCGACCTTGAGCGGCGCTTTGTCGACGGGCTTCTCGAGGGGCTTCTCGACCGGTTGCGCGGCGACTTTCTCGACCGGCTTGTCAGCCGGCTTTTCAGCTGGCTTGTCGGCCACCTTCGGCTCGACCGGCAGCTCGATGCTGGCTGCTGGCGCTGGCTGTTGAGCGGGTTCGGCCTGGCTCAGCGGCTCCCGCGTCGGCACCGCCAGCGGCGGGGCGGTGTCCTTGCGCGGAATCTCGATGGGCAGGTCGACGGGAATCGGCCGCGGCTGCGTCTCGAAGATCAGCGGGAAGCCGACGACGCCGGCCGCCACCAGCACGGCCGCGCCGATCAGGCGGCGGCGGGCGCGCACCCGAAGCACCAGCACGTCATCGGCTGCGCTGGCCTTGGCGCCGGCCCTGGCCGACTTCTTGGGCGCTGCCGCAGCGGCGGCGTCGTCGCGCTTGAGAAAGGAAAACAGGCCCATCGGCGGCGTCTG
>SEEY01001234.1 GCA_004211235.1 Rubrivivax sp. | reverse complement strand
CTCAAGGACAGCGTCAAGGCCGACGACGTGGAGGCGCGCATCAAGGGCGTGCGCGACCAGGCGATCCGCGCGCTGCGCGACCGCAGCGACCTGTTCGAGGCGGGCGGAAACGTCATCAAGCTGGGGCCGCGCCATCGCTTCAGCGTCAATACCCAGCCGCTGGACCTGACCCTGCTGCCGCGCGAGGACACGCTGGCCCTGCACCTGACCGGCACCGACTTCCTGGAACCGCTCGACAGTCCTGTCCTGTCCGAACTGCGCGAGTACTGGCAGAGCGGGCTGGAATCCGAATCCCCGCAGCTGTATCGCGGCGAGTACCTGGCCGGACAGATGATGGAGGCAGCCAGCCAGGGCACCGACGGACTCACTGAAGAGCAGCTGCAACGCGACCTGCGCGATGGCGAGGGCCTGGCCAAGGCAGTGCGCGAGTTCGCCGCACCACGCTACCGCGATGGCTACGAGCGCGGCATCCACGACCATGACGCCGCGCTGATCCTGCAGGCGCTGCTGTCGTTGCGCCTGCAAGCCGGCCCACTGGTGCACGCGCCCGAAGCGCGGGCACTGGCCACGCTGTTCTGGTTGCATCGCAGCGCCGATGCGCGTGTGCAGGAATGGCTCGGGCGCTTCCTGTCGGCCCGCAAGCTGCAGCAGGTTTTCGAAGCGGACCAGGGCGTCGATGAGCTGGTCGCCGAGCTGGCCGGGCTCATCGCCGCTTTCGTCGCGGAACAATCGCTGCCTTTCGCCGGCGCCGCCACCGAGGCCGCGGCGCGCTACCTCGGCGACCTGGACCTGCAGGACGGCGCGACCTTCGTCTTCAGCAAGGACGCCGCCGATCTCGCTGCGCTGCTCAGGACGCGGATGGAAGCGGCCGGCCTGCGCGGACACCTGGAACCGGCACTGGAGGCATTGAAGGGCAACCTGGTCGCCCGCTGGACGCTGGCCCTGCGCTGGATCGAAGGCCTGTGCCGTGAGCCGGCACTCGCCGCCCAGGCCAGGCTGGCACC
>SEEY01001233.1 GCA_004211235.1 Rubrivivax sp. | reverse complement strand
CTTCGGAACAGGATCCACGTGCGGATTGAGACGGCTGCCTACGCCAGCCCGGCCAGCGTGGCGGGACGCGTGGCGAGCCAGGCCGCGCCCATGCCGCCCAGCGCGAACACGGCCTTGGCCGACGGGGCGACGCCCTGCCAGCGGCTGGCGTAGGCAGCCGTCTCAATCCGCACGTGGATCCTGTTCCGAAGCGGTGCCCTCGTGCGCACCCTTGCGCGCACGCTCGCGCGCCACCGACAAACCGAGCCAGTAGCCGATCACGCCGGCGCCGATGGCCGCCTGCAGCGCGAACAGCAGCGAAGCGATCTCGCTGCTGGCCGGGGCGAACACCGGCGCGAACCACGGCTTGTAATGCGGCGCGATAGTGCCGATGGCCTGCTGGGCGCGGTCGTCCGACCCGCCGAACAGCGCAGCGCCGCCGGCGCCTTCGGTGCCGGGCGCCGTGCTGATCAGGCACAGCGGCAGCACGGTCAACAGGACGATGGCCGCCCACAGCAGCCAGCTGCGCGTTTTCATGCGCCCTCCCGTGGCCGCAGGGCCATCACCGGCAGCGCGCGCAGCTCGTGCGCATTGAAGCGCGCCATCGCATTCACTACCAGCACCGTCAACAGGCCTTCGCTGATGGCGATCGGCACCTGGGTCAGCGCGAAGATGCCGGCGAATTTGAAGAACGAGGTGTCGAAACCGCCGACCGCATCCGGGAAGGCCAGCGCCAGTTGCGCCGACGTGGTGACATAGGTTGCCAGGTCGCCCAGGCAGGCGGCCAGGAATACGGCGATCGAGCGGCTCGCACCCAGCTTTGCCGCGCCACGAAACACGGCGTAGGACACGAACGGGCCGACGATCGCCATCGAAAAGACGTTGGCGCCGAGCGTGGTCAGGCCGCCGTGCGCCAGCAGCAGCGCCTGGAACAGCAGCACGACGAAGCCCACCGGCACCATCGCCGCGGGGCCGAACAGCAGCGCGCCCAGGCCGACGCCGGTCGGGTGCGAGCAGCTGCCGGT
>SEEY01001232.1 GCA_004211235.1 Rubrivivax sp. | reverse complement strand
CGCGGTGCGACGGCACGGTGCGGATGGGCTCGGCGTAGTCAAAGTAGTCGCGGAACTTGGCGTGGTCCGGCGTGTCAGGACTTTTGCCGTCCATCAGCTTGGACTGGAACAGCGCTTCAGCCCACAGCCACTCGCGCAGCTTGCCCACCAGCACGGCGTCCTCGGCCCAACGCTCGCTGAGCAGGTCGCGCACGCCGTCGAGCACCGCGTGGGCGTCGGCAAAACCTCCTTCCGCGTTGATGAAGCTGGCGGCCTCCGCCAGCGGCTCGAGCGACGGATCGGCGAACAGCTTGTCGGCCAGCGGCTCCAGGCCTGCCTCGCGGGCGATCAGGCCCTTGGTGCGGCGCTTGACCTTGTAGGGCAGGTAGAGGTCTTCCAGCTCCTGCTTGGTGGGCGCGCTGCGGATGGCGGCTTCCAGCTCGGGCGTCAACTTGCCCTGCTCGGCAATGCTCTTGAGCACCGCCTCGCGGCGCTCGGCCAATTCACGCAGGTAGGCCAGGCGCGCATCCAGCTCCCGCAGCTGGATGTCGTCGAGGCCGTCGGTGGCCTCCTTGCGGTAGCGCGCAATGAAGGGCACGGTGGCGCCGCCATCCAGCAGCTCCACGGCAGCCTGCACCTGGGCGGGCCGCACCTTCAGCTCGGCGGCAATCTGGAGAACGATCGGTTGGGTGATCTGTGGGCTCAAAACGGGGCTCTGGCGCTGCGCAAAGCCAGCGATTTTCCCACAGGGCCCTCCGTCGATCGGCGCCTGGCGTGATGCCCACCGCACGCCGGCGCGACCCGCGACAACGTCACGCCGCCCGCACGCCGAGCCGTGCGGCCGCCACGTCGCGCACCGGCGGCTGGCCGAAGAGCCGGCCGTACTCCCGGGTGAACTGAGGCACGCTTTCATAGCCGACGGTGAAGGCGGCACTGCTGGCGCCGATGCCCTCCGCCAGCATCAGCCGCCGTGCCTCGATGAGGCGCAGGTTTTTCTGGAACTGCAGCGGCGACAGCGAGGTCGCC
>SEEY01001231.1 GCA_004211235.1 Rubrivivax sp. | reverse complement strand
CACCTGAATGGCGCCCGGCTCCAGCTCGACGAGGCCCTGGGCCACCAGCGGCTGCAGGCGTTCCAGCTCCGCCGCGAAGTAGCTCGGCATGTCGACGAGGTGGGCCGCCGCGATGGACTCGAACTCCACGCGCCCCTGGCACATCAGCGCCATGATGACGGCGCGGCGCAGCAGGTCGTCGCGGGTCACCGCCAGCCCGCGCTGCACGGGCAGCGCGCGGGCCTTCAGCGCGTCTTCGTACTCGGCCAGCGTCTTCGCATTCTGGGCGTAGGTGGCGCCCACGCGGCTGATGGCTGAGACGCCCAGGCCGACGAGGTCGCAGTCGGGCTGCGTCGAGTACCCCTGGAAGTTGCGATGCAGCAGCCCCTGTCGCTTGGCGACGGCGAGCGGGTCGTCCGGCAGGGCGAAGTGGTCCATACCGATGTAGTCGTAGCCCGCGCCCAGCAGCGCGCTGATGGCGCCGGACAGCATGGTCAGCTTGTCGCCCGCCGGCGGCAGCAGCTCGGCCACGATGCGGCGCTGCGGCTTGAAGCGCTGCGGCAGGTGCGCATAGGCGTACATCGCGATGCGGTCGGGCCGCAGCTCGGCCACCTGCGCGATGGTGCGGGCGAAGCTCGCCGGCGTCTGCATCGGCAGGCCGTAGATCAGGTCGATGCTGATGGAGGCGAAGCCCAGCGCCCGCGCCGACTGCATCAGCGCCGCAACGGCTTCGGCCGGCTGCACCCGGTGCACCGCCTTCTGCACGGCGGGGTCGAAATCCTGCACGCCGAAGGAGAGCCGGTTGAAGCCCAGCGTTTGGAGGTGCGCGAGCCGCGCGGCGTCGACGGTGCGGGGGTCGATCTCGATGGACAGCTCGGCGCCCGGCAGCAGGCGGAAGCGCCGGCGCAGGGCTGCCATCAGCGCGGAGAGTTCGGCGTTCGACAGGAAGGTGGGCGAGCCGCCGCCGAGGTGCAGCTGCGACACCGGTGCGTGGCCGCCGAGGGCGCCTGCCACCAAGTCCATCTC
>SEEY01001230.1 GCA_004211235.1 Rubrivivax sp. | reverse complement strand
TCCTCGTGCTGGCCGGCCTCGCATTTTTCGACGAACAGCTGGACGTTGTTCAAGCCGGACTGGCTGAGCAGGCCGACCAGGAATTCGCTGAGGTAGCCTGCACTCGGATTGCTGTACAAGAAGCCGACGCGGATCGGCTTGGAGCCGGCCAGGTTGCGGGCTTCCTGGTTGGGGGTGTAATTCAGGGCGGCGACGGCGTCGGCGACCTTGCGCCGCGTGGTCTCGCGCACCAGGCCCTTGCCGTTCATGACGCGCGACACGGTCATCGCCGAGACGCCGGCCAGCTTGGCGACGTCGGCCATGGTGGGCTGGCCGCGCCGTTCGACGTCCTGCTCGACCTGTTCGTGGATAGCCTTGGCACCGTTGCCGGCAGCCGGCCTGGCCTCGATTTTGACTTTAGTCATGTCTGGCAACCCCTGTCACATCCTGTTGTTTGCGCTATCTTAGCACAGTAACATCCGCCTACGCGATAGGCCCAGAGGAGAACGAAACACCCGGAAAGCCCGCGAAATCGATTTCAAAACCATAAAGTTTGCGCTAACATCCAAGAGTCGGCTAAGCTTCAGGCAAACAAACGTTTTTCAAAACAATCAACGGAGACACATGGTGCAGCGCTTTGTCATGCGGCGTGCCGCCGCCCTTTGGTCCAGCCTGTCCGGACTGCTGCTGGCCTGCCTGTGCCTGGGACCATGCCTCGCCGCCGCGGCCGCCCAGCCCGCCGACGAGGACGGCTACCGCCTGTGGCTGCGCTATGCCGCCCTGCCCGCTGCCCAACGCGCACGGGTGCCGGCCGGCGGCATCGCCAGCCTGGCACCCGACAGCCCGACCGTGCGTGCCGCCCGTGCCGAACTCCAGCGCGGGCTGGACGGCCTGCTCGGGCGCCCGGCCGGCGCGGCCGACGGCAATGCCGTCACCGACGGCGGCATCGTGCTGGCGCGCGCCGCCGACCTGCCCGCCGACGCCGCGGTCCAGCCGCGCCTGCAGCTGCTGGGCACCGAGGGCTATCT
>SEEY01001229.1 GCA_004211235.1 Rubrivivax sp. | reverse complement strand
GGTTGAACGCCGGCGTGATTTCACGCGGCTATGGCCGTGAAGGCGCCGAGGTGCGCGTCGCCAGCCCCGGCTCGACGGCCATGGAGATCGGCGACGAACCCCTGCTCATCCATCGCCGCGCCCGCGTGCCGGTGGGAGTCGGCCGGGATCGCGTGGCCGCGGCGCGCGCACTGCTCGCAGCGCATCCCGAGCTGGACCTGCTCGTCAGCGACGACGGCCTGCAGCACTGGCGCCTGCCGCGCGCCCTCAGCATCCTGGTCTTCGACGAACGCGGTCTTGGCAACGGCGGCCTGCTGCCCGCCGGCCCGCTGCGCCAGATGCCTGAGCCGCCGGCAGCGGACCAACTGGTCATGTACAACGCAGCCGCGCCGACCACCGCGCTGCCGGGCTGGGTCGCCGAACGGCGGTTGGCCGGCGCCGTCTCGCTGGCCGGCTGGTGGGCTGGCGAGCCGGCGACGATGGAAGCGCTGCTCTCGCTTCGCGATCACCCCGGGCTCGTGGCCGTGGCCGGCATCGCCCGGCCGCAGCGCTTCTTCGACATGCTGGCGGCGCATGGCCTGCAGTTCCATCCACTCGCGCTGCCTGACCATGCCGGCTTCGCCACGCTGCCGTGGGATGCCGATGCGGCCGGCGTCGTGCTGACCGAGAAGGACGCCGTCAAGCTGCCACCCGAACGCGTGGGCGCCCTGCCCGTCTGGGTCGTGGCGCTAGACTTTGCGCCCGGCACCGGCTTCGAGGCGGCGCTGGACCTGCAACTGCAACGGCTGTTCCCCACCCGATGGACCAAAGACTGATCGAGATGCTCGTCTGCCCGCTCTGCAAGGGGCCGCTGACGCTGCTGCGCGAAGGCGAGCTGCCGGCGCTCGGCTGCCGCCCCGACCGGCTGGCCTTCCCGATCCGCGACGGCATCCCGCTGATGCTGGAGGCCGAAGCCCGCCCGTGGGACCCGGACCCAGCGCCCGTTCCCGTCACGCTGCCGCTGCCGCCGACTGAGTGATGGGCTTCAC
>SEEY01001228.1 GCA_004211235.1 Rubrivivax sp. | reverse complement strand
GTGGCCGACGGCGTGGGCGAGCGGGCCGTCCTGTCCCCAGCCCGTCATGCGGCCGTAGACCAGCTTGGGGTTGCGCGCAAGGCAGGTATCCGGCCCGAGCCCCAGCCGCTCCATCACGCCGTCGGCCACGACATTAACTACATCGCCACGACCGGCGCCTTGCATGCCATCGGGCGCGCCGGCGAGCCGCCGGTCCCGCCGTTGAATCTTGTGGGCGACTTTGGCGGTGGCGGCCTGCTGCTCGCCTTCGGTGTGCTGGCGGCCTTGCACGAAGCACGCTCATCCGGTCAAGGACAAATCGTGGACGCCGCCATGGTTGACGGCTCGCTGTCGCTGCTGGCGCCTGTGATTGGCCGCTGGCAACGGGGTGAATGGCAGGACGAGCGCGAGTCCAACCTGCTCGACGGTGGCGCTCATTTCTACCGGACCTATGCCACCTCGGACGGAAAGGCCGTCGCCGTGGGCGCGCTCGAGCCTCGCTTCTACGCGGCGCTGTTGAAAGGGTCGCGGCTCTCGCAGGAAAATTTGCCGGCCCAGCACGACCGGGCCGCGTGGCCGGCAATGCGCGAGCGCTTCGCGGAGATCTTCAGCCAGCAGCCGCGCGACCATTGGGCCAGCATTTTTGAGGGCACGGAGGCATGCGTGTCGCCGGTTCTGTCGCTGGCCGAAATGGCGCAGCACCCGCATATCCAGTCGCGCGGGAGCCTTGTCGACATTGGCGGCGTCGTGCAGCCGGCGCCTTCGCCTCGCTTCTCCCGCACGCCAGGTGCGGTCGTCGGCCCCCCCTTGCGGCGCGGCCAAGGCGGGGAAGCAGCGCAGCAAGATTGGAAGTAGCGTGAGGCTGGCGCACTGCCAAGGATCTGCGCTTGGGTCGCCGCCGGTCGCGCAACTTCGTTGCTTACACCGCGCTTTGGCGAGCGAGACCGTCTGGGCACCGAACAGCAGTTTAAGGCTTGGTGGAGACCGCTGGCTCGGGCCTTGATCCCTCATAGTTCACTCGACGAGCAG
>SEEY01001227.1 GCA_004211235.1 Rubrivivax sp. | reverse complement strand
GCTCCGGCAGATAGGCCTGCGCGGCGGCGTGCTGCGCATCGCCGTGGTGGAGGGACGCTACGGCAAGGTGTCGATCAACGGTGCGCTGGCCGGTCAGGCGGCGCCGTGGCTGGACGACCTCCGGCACGGCGCGCCGCTGGGCACGGAGCTGAATGCGCGCCTGCGCCTGTTGTCGGAGCAGCCGGGCGTGCGCGCGGTGGCGGTGCTGTCGCCAGGGGACGATATCGGCGAGGGAGATGTGGCGATCGACGTCCAGCCGGAACGTCGCTTCGTGGGCGGCCTCCGCCTTGATAACCATGGCAATGCCTACGCAGGGCGGGTTCGCCTCACGGGGCAGGCGGCCGGCCAGAGCCTGCTGCGCCTGGGCGACCGGGCCGGTCTGGTGCTGGGCGCCAACAGCGGCAACGGGTGGCAAGGCGCCCTCAGTTATGCGCTGCCTGTGGGGCATCGCGGCGTTCGGGTCGGGGGATCGATCTCGCAACATCGCTACCAGCTGGGCAAGGACTTCAAGGCGCTCGAGGCGAGCGGCGATGTGAATGCCGCAGACCTGCAGCTCTCGTGGCCGATCCATCGGTCCGCCGGCTTGCGGCTGGAGGGACAGGTGGCGCTGGAACTGCAGCGCATCAGGCATCTCCGAGGAGCGGTCAATGTCGATGACCGGCGCCACGGCACCGCCACGCAACTGGCGATCAACGGCAGCGGGTCGGGATCGGCAGGGGGCGCCGCGGGTCGCCTATGGATCGACGCGGGCCATCTGACGCTGCTGAACGCTGCACAGCTCAGGTTCGACGCCGCCACTGCCCGCACTGCCGGCCATTACGGGCGGTTGGGCGCGGACGTCTCAGCGATCACATGGCTGGGCGGCTCCACCCTGTTTCTGCGCGGTGCCGGGCAATGGTCGAGGGCCAATCTGGATTCGTCGAAGAAGTTCGTGCTGGGCGGCGCGGACGGCGTGCGCGCATGGCCCTCCGGCGACGGGGCTGGCGATGACGCAGCGCTGTTGCAGAT
>SEEY01001226.1 GCA_004211235.1 Rubrivivax sp. | reverse complement strand
ACGTAGATGAAGCCGACCGTCAACGGCTTCTGGGCATGCGCCAGGCCACTCCAGCCGGCGGTCATGGCCCCGGCTCCGGCAGCGCCCATGCTGCCCAGCCAGTCCCGGCGGTTCCACTGCGATCGCGTCATCAGGCTCTCCTCAAGTTTGTTCGGCCAACGGAGCCCAGCCGGTTGCGTTCCGGTTGGTGTTCCGAGCGGTATACAAGCAGGGGGCGTGCCAGGAGGTTCGCCTTGGGGAGGGCGTGGGCTGGCGCACGCGGGCGGTGCGAAAACCCGCAGCTCCGCGAGCGAAAGCAGGGCGCGCTGCGGTGGCCGGGGCCAGTGGCAAGCCGTCATGGTGCATGCCGCTTGTCGTCCCAGTCCTACAGGCGGCTGCGGTGTTCAGCACCTGCCGGAGCGTCGGCGCGTCGGCTAGATTTCACCCGTCGCAGGCCTGAACGGCAGCCGAAACCGGTTGCGCTGAGGGCGTGTCGACAAAGGCCCGATGCCTGCGTGCATCGGGCCTTTTCCTGCTTGAGCGGGGCGGCCCACGCCCGGCTGCGGTATGAAAAAAGACGCTCGACCAAGCTGCTAGAGTTACTCGCCGAGCTCGGCGGCGCCCGGAAGAGGGGTTGGTTTTCGCAGCCGGTTCGGCGGTTTCCAACATCGACGAATGGGACAGGGCGGACATGGGCACCACGATTGCGCAGCAACCACGCAAGAAGCGCGCTGTTGTTTCGAAAACCGAGCCCGAGCCGCAGATGCCGACGCAGACCGCGGGCCTCAGCGCCGCGCGCGCCCGCCAGGTGCTGGAGGCGCTGTCGGCCTTCCGAAATGGCGACTTCTCCGTCCGCCTGCCCACCGGCTGGGACGACATCGACGGCCAGATTGCCGCGGCCTTCAACCACATCACGGCTCAGGAGGCGCGCATCGCTTCCGAGGTGGCGCGCCTGTCCGCCACCGTGGGCCGCGAGGGCCGGCTGAAGCACCGCATGTCCCTGCCGGGCTCGGTGGGCGGCTGGGCCGAC
>SEEY01000352.1 GCA_004211235.1 Rubrivivax sp. | reverse complement strand
CCACGCGCTTGAGCGTGCGTCGCCACGCTGCGTGACTGCAGACCCACGCGATCCCGCATGGGGTGGCTCGTCAGCCCCTCGACCGTCGAACCCACATGACTTCGGAGACTTCCGCCGCCCGCGATTCTGGGCCCTTCCACCCTTGCGACGTGCTCATCATCGGCGGCGGGCCTGCGGGTTCCACGATGGCTACGCTGCTGGCGCGGCAAGGTCGCGACGTCGTGCTGGTCGAAAAAGCACACCATCCGCGCTTTCACATCGGTGAGTCGCTGCTGCCTGCCGGCGTGCCCCTCCTGGAAAAGCTGGGCGTTCGCGAACAGGTCGAAGCCATTGGCATGCCCAAGTGGGGCGTCGAGTTTTGCTCCCCTCAACACAGCCACCGGACCTTCGTCGAATTCGGCGACGCCTGGGACAAGAGCCTGCAGATGGCCTGGCAGGTGCGGCGCGCCGACTTCGACGAGATCCTTTTCAGGAACGCGGCGAGCGCCGGCGCACGCACCCTGGAAGGCTGCGCGGTGCGCGGTGTGGCGTTTGATGCCCAGGGCGCCGATGTGGAGGCCGTCCTGCATGACGGCGCCGTGCAGCGCTGGCGCGCGAAGTTCGTCATCGATGCCAGCGGTCGCGACACCTTGCTGGCCACGCAGAACCAATGGAAGCAGAAGAACCGGCGGCACAACAGTGCCGCCCTGTTCGCGCACTTCCAGGGCGTGCAGCGGCTGCCCGGCAAACGAGAAGGCAACATCAGCATCTTCTGGTTCCAGCATGGCTGGTTCTGGCTCATCCCGCTGGCCGACGGCAGCACCAGCGTCGGTGCGGTGTGCTGGCCCGAGTACCTGAAGCAGCGGAACAAGCCGCTCAATGAGTTCTTCGCCGACACCATCGCCATGGCGCCCGAACTGGCGCGCCGGCTGGACGGGGCGGTGCTGATGGACGACCACGTGTGGGCCACGGGCAACTACAGCTACTGCGCCGACCGCTGCACTGGCGACCGCTTCCTGATGCTGGGCGACGCCTACGCCTTCATCGACCCCGTGTTTTCGTCGGGCGTCTTTCTGGCGATGCAAAGCGCCTTCGACGGCGCCGAGGTGGTGGCCAAGGCCCTGGACACGCCCGACGCCTACCCCGCCGCACGGCGGCAGTTCGAGCGACGCATGCGCCACGGTCCGAGGCAGTTTTCCTGGTTCATCCACCGCATGACGAACCCCATGCTGCGCGAGCTGTTCATGCACCCGCGCAACCCGCTGCGCATGCAGGAGGCGGTGATGTCGCTGCTGGCGGGAGACATCTACGGCAAGACGCCGATCTGGGCGTCGCTGGCGGCGTTCAAGGGTGTTTACTACCTCGGCTCCCTCCTTTCGCTGCCGCGTACGCTGCGCGCCTGGCGGGCTCGCCGCTTCCTGATCCGGGACGTGGGCAGCGTGCGCGGCGAGAACGTCATCACCCACCCCCGATGACCGACATCGACAACCTGCCGCGCGGGTGGCCCGCGCTCACGCCCAATATCTTGCGTGCCGAACGGCTCGACCTTGCCCAGTGGCGCGACGTCCATCGCGACGGGTCGCTCGCGCTGGGGGGATTGGCCTGGGGCTTGCCGCGTCTCGATGCGTCCGTGGACGCCGACCTGGGTGGGCTGGCGGCCATGGACACGCCGCTCCTCGGTCGCACTCAGCCCTGGGTGGACGCCTGGCTGACCCGGGGCGGTGCGCTGCGCAGCGGTCGCAGCGGCAGCGTGCAGTGGCGCACCGACGGGCACTGGGCCTTCGGCCAGCTCGACCTGCCCGAGGCGGCGGGCGCGTTGGAGGCCACCGCGTACCGCGCCTACCGCGACGTGTTCGCGGCGCTGGAGGACTGCGGCTGCCCGCAGCTGCTGCGGCTCTGGAACTACCTGCCCCGCATCAACGCCGACGGCGGCGGGCTGGAGCGCTACCGGCAGTTCAACATCGGTCGCCAGCAGGCCTTCATGGACGCGCACCGCGACCCCTTCGAAGGGTCCCCAGCGGCGTGCGCCCTGGGCACGGCCGCGGCGACCCCGGGCGGCTTGAGCGTCCGCTTCCTGGCCGGCCGCGTGGCGCCGAAGCCCGTGGAGAACCCACGGCAGGTGTCGGCCTACCGGTACAGCGGCGCCTACGGACCGCGCGCGCCGACCTTTTCGCGTGCGGCACTGGCGGACGCCGGCGGCGGCCAGTTGGCACTGCTGGTGTCGGGCACCGCCAGCATCGTCGGCGAGCACACGGTGCATCACGGTGACGTGGTGGCCCAGACGCAGGAGACGCTGCGCAATCTGCAGGCGGTGATCGACAGCGCCCACCAGCGTTGCAGCGCCCGCTACACGCTGGCCGATCTGCGTCCCACCGTCTATGTGCGCCATGCAGCCGATGCGGTGGCGGTGGGGCAGGAGCTGGCCCGGGCCGAGCCCTCGTGGCGGGATTCACCCTGCGTGCAGGCCGATATCTGCCGGATCGATCTGTTGGTGGAAATCGAAGCCCACGCCTTCGCGCCCGGGACGCTCGCGTGACGGTGATGCGCTGGCTGGGCGTGCCGTTCAAGTGGCTGGCGCTGCAGGGCATGCTGCTGCTGCTGGGGCTGGGTTCGCTGCTGTGGAACACCGTGGCCTTCCTGCTGTACCCGCTGCTGTCGCGCGACACCGGCCGCCGCGTGGGCCGCGCCGGCATCGCCGCCGGCTACCGCCTGTTCTGGGCGATGGCGCGCGCCGTGGGCATGTTGCGCCTGCACTCGGAGCCCTTGGATGCCCTGCGTGACGAGGGCGGTCTGATCGTCGCTGCCAACCACCCCAGCATGCTCGACGCCATGATGCTCGTGGCGCGGTTGCCGCGCAGCGCCTGCATCATGAAGGCCAGCCTCATGCGCAACCCTTTGCTGGCACCCGGCGCCCGCCTGGCCCGCTACATCCGCAACGATTCGCCCCACGGCCTGGTGCGACTGGCCGTGCAGGACCTGAAGCAGGGCGGGCAGTTGGTGCTGTTCCCCGAGGGCACCCGCACCACCCAGCCACCCATCAACCCCTTTCACGGGGGCGTTTCCCTGATCGCCAAGCTCGCGGGCGTGCCCATCCAGACCGTGTTCATCGACACCTCGTCGCCCTACCTCTGCAAGGGCTGGCCGCTGTGGCGGCTGCCGCCATTGCCGATCGTTTTCGCGGTCCGCCTGGGGCGGCGCTTCGAACCGGCCCACGACCCTGCAGCCCAGCTGCGCGAACTGGAGGCCTACTTTGCCGCCGGCGCGCGCCCAACGCCGCCGCGGCGCGAACCTCACCCACGATGACGACTCCCTCCTCCACGCATTTGGTCCTCATCCCCAGCTACAACACCGGCGACCAGGTGTACGCCACCGTGCGCGCTGCGCGTGCCCGATGGGCGCCCGTGTGGGTGGTGGTGGATGGCAGCACCGATGGCACTGCCGCGGGCCTGCAGGCGTTGGCGGCGACGGATCCCGGTTTGCGCGTTTGGGTCTTGCCGAAGAACTGCGGCAAGGGTGCGGCCGTGCTGCATGGTTTGCAGTTGGCCCAGGCCGAGGGCTTCACGCACGCGCTGGCCATGGACAGCGACGGCCAGCATCCCGCCGACTTGATCCCCGCCTTCATGCAGACCTCGATGGCCCGCCCCGAGACCATGGTGCTCGGCCGCCCGGTGTTCGACGCGAGCGCCCCCTTGCTGCGCGTGCGCGGGCGCCGCGTGTCCAACTGGTGGACCAACCTCGAAACCCTGGGCGCCGGCGTGGCCGACTCGCTGTATGGCTTCCGCGTCTATCCCGTGGCCGCGCTGGCGGCGGTGATGGCCCGCCAGCCCTGGATGCGCCGCTTCGACTTCGATACCGAGGCCGTGGTGCGCCTCGCATGGCGCGGGATCAAGCCGGTGAACCTGGACGCGCCGGTGAAGTACCTGCGCGCAGACGAGGGCGGCGTCTCGCACTTCCGCTATGTGCGCGACAACGTGCTGCTGACGTGGATGCACACGCGGCTGATGGTGGAGTTCGTGTTGCGCCTGCCCGTGCTGGCGTGGCGCAAGGCGGCCGGACGGCCGCCCTTCCAGCGCTGAGGGATCGCGCCCCGCCCATCGTGGCCTGCCGGCCGGCGCCTACCAACGCCGCAGGCAGACGCGCGTGGCCGCTCGAACATGATTACTCTCGGCCGACATCCACAGCCGCGCGCTGCACTTTCAGGGACGACAGCACCGCGTGGAAGTTGCGAACTAGATCGGCTTCGGACATGACCGGAAAAGGAAACCGCAGCTGAAAGACGCCCCAGCGTCCGGGAGTCGGGCCTGAGATCTGAAGGATTTCCGGTCCTGAGTCTTCCCACGCAATCCCCGCTTGCCATCCAGCGGAGTCAACGACAAACAGGTCCCCATTGCGTTTCGGCCATGGCCCAAGCCAGGGAATGCCGATGTACCCGAGCATCCATCCATCACGCTCAGATGCAGCGATGAGCTTGTCGGAGTCGTAGCTGCTCGCTTTTTCCATGGCTGCCACTCAACTTCTGAGTTCAGCGGCCGCCAGAGGCGGTCCGCTGGAAAGATGTGTTAGGCCTCGCCCGCCGCTTACGCACCAAGTACGGCTCCAACCAAACTGTGTGATTGACAGCGACTGGCGGTGACCTTCGGATGAAAAAGGAAAGCTCTACGCAACCAAATTCGTCAAACCCGCGAACTATCTTGTACTTTCCGACGAGGTACTTGAACACCGGCAGCGACTCGCGTTGACCATCAATCGGCATGCCAGAGAGATTGGGAGTAGCGACGATTCGCACGCAGTCGCCCACTTGCAACGCGGCCCCCTTGGCATCTACTCGGCGATGGCGCTTCATCGTATGGCCTAACGAATGAAAGGGACTTCCCCGTCCCGAACCAGCCGCGTTGCGGCGAACGGCAACCAGGTGCCACGATGGGAAGTGCGATCTCTCATCAACTCTTTCGGAAGGGGAAGTCCATG
>SEEY01001225.1 GCA_004211235.1 Rubrivivax sp. | reverse complement strand
GTTATAGAGTAACAGTGTAGAGCGGCGGCGATGGCTGACGTCGATCTCGCACGCCCGGTTCTGGCCTCGCTGCTCGCAGCGGGCTTTGCGGCCGCCTTCCTGCACGCCGCCCTGCCGACGCACTGGCTGCCGTTCGTGCTGGTCTCGCGCGCCCAGAAGTGGAGCGCGGCGCGGATGCTGGCCGCGGTGGCGGCGGCGGGCGCGGCCCATGTGGCGACGACGGCGGTGGTCGGCGGCCTGCTGGTCGTGGCGGGCCTGGCGCTCGATCCGCTGATCGGCGGGGTGCTGCCCAGCCTGTCGGGCCTGCTGCTGCTGGGCTTCGGCGCCTTCTATCTGGGACGGGCCTCGATAAGGCGGCCGGTGCCGGCGGGCGCGCCGGGCATGGAGCTGGCCGAGCCGCAGGTGTCGAACAAGGCCGCCTTCCTGGGACTGGTCGCCATGCTGGCCATCTCGCCGGGCGAGGTGCTGCTGCCGATCTATCTGTCGACGGCCGAGGAGGGGCTGATGGTGCTGGCCCTGCTGACCCTGATCTTCGCGGCCGGGACCATCGCGGGCATGACCGTGCTGTCGCTGCTGGCCCGCGCCGGGGCCTCGATCCTGCGGTTGGAGCGCTGGGCGCGCTACGAAGGCGCGGTGCTGGGCGGCGCCCTGATCGTGCTGGGCCTTCTCGTCCTCGCCCATCAGCATTAAGCCAGGGCCATGGCCCACGACGCGCACGCCCACGATCACCACGGGCACGACCATTCCCATCACGGACACAGCCACGCGCACGGCCACCACCATGGGCCGACCGACACCGGCGACTGGCGCTATGGCGTCGGGCTGATCGTCAATCTGGTCTTCGTGGCCGGCTTCGGCAAGGCGACGGTGCTGGCGGCGCTGGGCAACGCCCTCCTCCTGATCTTCGCCTGCGGGGCCATCGCGGTGGAGGCGAGCCAGCGCCTGTTCGAGCCGGCGCCGGTCCAGTCGAACGTGGTCATGGCCGTGGCCGGCCTGGGCTTCGTCATCAACCTGGGCACGGCGCTGCTGTTCATGAAGGATCAGCACGACCTGAACGCCCGCGGCGCCTATCTGCACATGATGGCCGACGCCGCCGTGTCCATCGGCGTGGTCATTTCCGGCGCGGTGATCTGGGCGACCGGCTGGAGCATCCTGGATCCGCTGGTCTCCATCGCCATCGTGGCGGTGATCCTGATCGGGACGTGGGGGCTGTTGAAGGACTCAGTCAATCTGGCGCTCGACTCCGCCCCGGCCGGGATGCAGGTGGCCGAGGTGCAGGCGGCCCTGATGACCCTGCCCGGCGTCACCGCCGTCCACGACCTGCACGTCTGGGGCCTGTCCACCACTGAGACCGCCCTGACCGCCCACCTGGTCCACGGCCGCAGCGATGCGGAGGCCCTGCTGATCGAGGCGCAAGGCCTGATCCGCCAGCGCTTCGCCATCGGCCACACGACCCTGCAGCTGGAAACGCGGCCGCTGCACGACTGTCCGGGCTGCTAGGGCTTAGGGCTTAGGGCTTAGGGCTTAGGGCTTAGGGCTTGGAAGCGTGCACGGGCCAAAGCTAAGCCCTACTCCCCAAG
>SEEY01001224.1 GCA_004211235.1 Rubrivivax sp. | reverse complement strand
TGGACCTGCAGGGCCGCATCGTCTTCGTCAACGGCCGCATGTGCCGGATGCTCGACTACGCCGAGCAGGAACTCGCCGGCATGTGCATCGAGCAGCTCGTGCACCCGGAGGACCTGGACGCGCACCGGCTGCGCATGCAGCGCCTGCTGCGCCGCGACGGCAGCGTGGTGTGGGTGCACCACAGCGTCACGTCGCTGCCGCCAAGCGACGGCAACGAAGGCGCCGTCATCGCCGTCTGCGTGGACATCATCGAGCGCAAAACCACCGAGGCGGCGCTGCAGAGCAGCGAGGCCCATTTGCGCATGGTGGTGGAGAACGCCCGCGAGTACGCCATCTTCACGACCGACGCGGAGCGCCGCATCACCGGTTGGAACAGTGGCGCCGAGCGCATCCTCGGCTACAGCGAGCGCGAGGCGCTGGGCCGGGTGGCCGACATGATCTTCGTCGCCGAGGACCGCTCAGCCGGCGTGCCGCAGCACGAGGCGGCCACCGCGCTCGTGGAGGGCCGCGCCGGCGACGACCGCTTCCACCAGCGCAAGGACGGCAGCCTGTTCTGGGCCAGCGGCGCCATGATGGCCATGAAGGATGCCGAAGGCCGCCATGCCGGCTTCGTGAAGATCCTGCGGGACCAAACCGACGCCCGACGCGCCCAGAAGGCGCTGGAGGGCAGCCAGGGCGAGCTGCTCAGGGCGGTGGGCGACAAGGACTCGGCACTGGCCGCGCTGGAAGCCGCCAACGCCGCGAAGGACCAGTTCCTTGCCGTGCTCTCGCATGAGCTGCGCACGCCGCTGACGCCGGCCATCATGGCGCTTCAGCTGCTGGGGCGGCGGCGCGACCTGCCGGGCGAGGTGCACGAGTCGCTGCAGCTCATCCACCGCAACATCCGCATTGAGTCGCGCCTGATCGACGACCTGCTCGACCTGACCCGCATCTCGCGCGGCACGCTCAAGCTCAACCGCGAGGAGGTGGACCTGCTCCAGATCATCCAGTGCGCCTGCGAGGTGTGCGAA
>SEEY01001223.1 GCA_004211235.1 Rubrivivax sp. | reverse complement strand
TCGCCGCAGCCGCCGCGCGCGCTGCCGCGACGCCTCCAGCCCCTACGCCGGCGCAGGCTGCGGCCGGAGGCCCGCGCACGACGCCCGCAGCCTCGACTGCGACGCCGCGCCCGACCGCGCCGGCGCCGGCTGCCGCCGCTCCGCCGACCCCGACGCCTGTCGCTCCGACGGGAGCGCCCCGGTGAGACGGGCCGCGACGGTCCGCGTGGTCGGCCCGATGCAGTGGATCGTCTATCCCACCCTGGCGGCCGTAGTGCTGTCGGTTCTGCTGGCCACGCCGGTCGAGCTGTTCGGGCTGCACCTGCCTGAGCCCATCTTGCCGATGGTCCTGGCCTTCGCCTGGCCCCTGATCCGGCCGTCGATGCTGGCGCCCTTCGTGCTGTTCCTGCTGGGCCTGTTCATGGATCTGCTGCTCGCGGGCGGCCAGCCCCTGGGCGTCTGGTCCCTCAGCCTCATGGCGGTCTACGGGGCGGTGCTGGCGACGCGCAGCCTGCTGGTGGGGCAAGAGACGCTCAACCTGTTCATCTGGTACGCCTGCTGCACCATTGCGGCCTTCCTTCTGACCTATCTGCTGGTCAGCATGAGAGCGGGCAATGCGCCCAGCATCCCCGCGGTGCTGGGGCAGGTCATCCCCACCCTGCTTCTTTTCCCGATTTCCAACTGGATGATCGAACGCTTCGACGACGGCGACATGCGCTTCAGATGAGCAACGAACCTTCGATCTTCTTCTCCGACGTCAACGAGCGTCAGGGCTCGTTCCTGCGTCGCACGTTCGTGGTCGGCGGCCTGTCGGCGCTGGGCATCACGGCTCTGATCGGGCGTCTGGCGCAGCTGCAACTTGTGCAGGCGCAGGAGTATTCGAACCTCGCCAGCCAGAACCAGTTCAACTTCCGCCTCGTGCCGCCGCCGCGCGGTCGCATCCTGGATCGCAACGGGGTGGTGATCGCCGGCAACCGGCCCAGCTTCCGGGTTCTGGTCGTGCGCGACGAGACCAAGGACCTGGACCAGAC
>SEEY01000351.1 GCA_004211235.1 Rubrivivax sp. | reverse complement strand
CTACATGCACAAGCGCCTGGTGCGGGCCCGCCCCATGGCCCATGCGCGCATTTTCTTCAAGGACGTCGCCCACCTGCTCGGGCTGGCGCGCGTGTGATGCCGTTCAAGCCATTCATGCCGGCCATCACACGCGCGCCAGCCCGAGCAGGTGGGCGACGTCCTTGAAGAAAATGCGCGCATGGGCCATGGGGCGGGCCCGCACCAGGCGCTTGTGCATGTAGGCGTCGAAGGTCAGCTGCTGCACGTCGCGGTCGCGGCAGATGCTCACGAAGCGCTCGCGGCGCTTGTCGCTGCTGTACCAGAAGCGCTGCATCAGGCCGAGGATCCAGAACACGCGGCCGTGCTCGCGCATGAAGCGCTTGCGCGCGCCGGCCAGCGCGCGCGCGTCGCCGGTCTGCAGCATGGCGTGCACCGCCTCGGCCGCCAGACGGCCGCCGAGCATCGCGTAGTAGATGCCTTCGCCCGACGCGGGGGCGACGACGCCGGCGGCATCGCCCGCCAGCACCACGTCGCGGCCGTTGTCCCAGCGCGGCAGCGGCTTCATCGGGATGGGCGCGCCCTCGCGGCGCAGCGTGCGCGCATGCGCCAGGCCGGCCGCGGCGCGCAGCTGCATGACGCCCTTGCGCAGCGAGAAGCCCTTGTCCGCGCTGCCGGTGCCGATGCTGACGCTGGCGCCGTGCGGGAAGACCCAGCCGTAGAAATCCGGCGACAGCTCGCCGCGGTAATGCACCTCGCAGCGGCTGCCGAGATAGCCCGGGGGCGGCGCCTCGGGCACGGCGACGATCTCGTGATACGCGAAGACGAAGCGGCCTTTGTCGGCACCCGGCACGGCCTGCTGGGCCACCTTGGAACGCGCACCGTCGGCCCCGATCACGGCGCGGGTGCGCACGCTTTGCGGCCCGCCGCTGGCGCTGAAATGCACGAGGCAAACGTCGTCGGTGTCGCGGCTCAGATTTTCGAAGCAGCCCTCGCGGCGCTCGGCGCCGTGCAATGCCGCGCGCTGGCGCAGCCATTCGTCGAACTGCTCGCGGTCGACCATGCCGACGAAGCCGCCTTCGATGGGGATGTCCACCTCGACGGCGCGGGGCGAGATCATGCGCGCGGCCGTCGCGCGGGCCACGAGCATGGCCTCGGGGATGGCGAAGTCCTCGATCAGGCGCGGCGGGATGGCGCCACCGCAGGGCTTGATGCGGCCGGCGCGGTCGAGCAGCAGCACGCGCCGGCCCTGCTTGGCCAGGTCGTCGGCCGCCGTCGCGCCGGCCGGGCCGCCACCGACGATCACCACGTCGTAGTCCACAGGCTGTGAGAGGTTCATAGCGCCCTTTCGAGTGAGGCAGCGAAGGCGGGGCGGCGTGCCTCGCGCGGCTCGACCTGGGCCGCCAGGCGGGCTGCCCACAGGAACAGGCCAGCATCGATGAGGAAGACCAGCGCGTACGCCAGGCCGGCGTCGGCGATCAGCCAGCGCGTGAGGTCGCTGGCGGCCGTGCCGAGCAGCCCGCCCATGGCGAAGGCCATCGCTTGCGCGGCGCCCCACAGGCCCATGCGCACGCCTTCCTGCCCGCCCTTTCCGGCACCGGCCAGGCCCATCATGGAGCCGATGGCGGCGATGGAAAAAGCGCCGGTCGTCAAACCGAGCGCAAAAACATTGGCACGCAGCGGCCAGCTCGGCCCGGCGATGCCCGCCAGCGCAAGGCCGCCCAGGGCGAGCGCGGAGGCGACGCAGCCCCACAGCGTCCAGCTCCGCAACGTGCCCCATTGGCGGCCGGCCCAGCGGCTGCCGGCCGCGGCGGCCAGCAGCATGCCCACCAGCGCACCGCCGTGCTGCGCGCTCGACAGCCGCGTGGTGGCGCCGGGCGTGAGGCCGAACACCAGGCCGGCGAAGGGCTCGAGGATCAGGTCCTGCATGCTGAAGGCCAGCATGGAGACGAAGACGAAGACGGTGAAGCGGCGCGCCTTCGGCTCGGCCCAGGCGCCCTGAAGGGCTTGCTTGAAGGGCACCGGCGGGCACGCGTCCGCGGGACGATCCGCGTTGGCTTCGGACCCTTCCAGCCCGATCAGCGCGAGTGCAGTCAGCACGATGGCCGACAAAGCCACGCCGCCCGCCACCCAGAGCAGGCGCGCCGCCGAGAAGGGGTCGAGCAGACTGCCCGCCACGCCGGCCGTCACGACGAAGCCGACGATCATCATGATCCAGACCGTGGTGGCCGCTGCGGCACGCCGCTCGGCCGGCACGCGCTTGGCCAGCAGCACCAGCAGCGACGTGCCGCTGGCCGCCACGCCCAGGCCGATCAGCGTGTAGGCCAGCAAGGCCAGCGCGATGCCGGCCGCCGGGCTGCTGCCCATCCAGGCCGTGGCCAGCGCCGCCAGCCAGCCGCCCGCCGCCAGCGTGACCATGCCGCCCATGATCCAGGGCGTGCGGCGTCGGCCGAGGTCCGAACCGTGGCCCATGCGGGGGCGGCTGATCTGCACGACGTAATGCAGGGCGAGCAGCAGGCCGGGCAGCAAGGCCGGCAGCGCCATCTCGACGACCATCACGCGATTCAGCGTCGACGTGGTCAGCACGACGATGGCGCCGAGGCTGGCCTGCACCAGGCCGAGGCGGAATACGCCGAGCCAGCCGAATGGTTTGCTCATGCCACCACTCCACGCAGCGCAAAGGCGCTGACGAGCATCCCGGACACGTAGAGCGGTACGCCGGCTCCGCTGTACCAGACGGCGCGCTCCAGCGGACTGGCGACGAAGCGCTTCATCATCAGCAGCTGCACGGCGAGCAGGCCGACGATGGCCAGACCGTGCCAGCCCTGCCCCCACTGCCAGAGCAGCAGCGCCACGACGACCTGGGGCGCGGCCATGACGAGGGAGGCGACCCAGGCGGCACGCGCGGCGCCAAGCATCACGGGCAGTGAGTCGATACCCATCTGCCGGTCGCCCTTGATGGACTTGAAGTCGTTCAGGGTCATGATGCCGTGGGCGCCGAGGCTGTAGAGCAGCGCCAGCGTCAGCGAGCGCGCGTCGGGCCAGGTGCCCATGGCCATCACGGCCGCGCCGGTGATCCAGGCCAGCCCTTCGTAGCACAGGCCGCAGGCCGCATTCCCCCACCAGCCATTGCGCTTCAGGCGCAGCGGCGGCGCGCTGTAGGCCCAGGCCAGCAGCAGGCCGACGACGCCCGCCAGAAAGCCCGCCGGCCCCAGCTGCCAGGCGAGCAGCAACGAAAGCAGCGTCCAGATGACGGCGATGTACAGGCCCCAGTGGCCGGGCATGCGGCCCGACGGGATGGGGCGCTGCGGCTCGTTGATGGCGTCGACATGGCGGTCGAACCAGTCGTTCACGGCCTGGCTGGTGGCGCAGACGAAGGGCCCGGCCAGCAGCACGCCCGCGACGATCAGCGGCCAGCGCCCTTCGGCCGGCATGCCCGAGGCCACCACCCCGCAGGCAAAAGCCCACATCGGCGGAAACCAGGTGATGGGCTTGAGCAGTTCGGCGACAGCCGAAAGAGCGGGGCGCTGCATGCGGCCCATTCTGGGCCGATGCGGCTCACTGTCAAGCTAGATTTACACTAAGTTGTGTCATCGGCTTTGGCAGCTCCGCGCTAGTCGTTCGGCGTTCCCATGTCCTGGATGCCGTAACGGCGCAGCTTGACGTAGAGGCTTTGCCGGGAGAGCCCGAGCATTTCCGCCGCGGAGGCGCGGTTGTCGCGGGTGAGTTCCAGCGCGGCTTCGATGCACAGCCGTTCGATCAGGTCCGTCGTCTCGCCGACGATGTCCTTCAGCGGCAGCCGGCCGACGAGACCGGTCAGCTGCTCGGCGGAGCGCGGCAGCTGCCGCGGGGAGCGTCCATCAGCGGGCAGGCGGCGGGCCACGTCGCGGATGGAGAAGCCCAGGCAGGCCTGCGGCCCGTCGGGCACCGCCACCGCGGAGATTTCCACGGCACCCGCCTCACCGTAGCCGTTGCGCAGCGTGGTGGGAAACAGGCGCAGCACGCCGTGCTGGCGGAGGTTGCCGATCAGCACGTTGAGGTCGACCGAGGAGCGGCCGAGCCAGCGGTCCAGCGACTGGCCGACGACGGACTCGCCCACGGCCAGCTGCAGCATGTCGCTGAAGGCGTGATTCGCGCTGAGAACGCGGCCCTGCATGTCGGTCAGCACGAAGGCGTCGGGCATCGCGTTGACGACGTCCAGCAGCGACGGCGAATCGGCCGCGCGGCTCGCTGCCATGCCGACTGTGGCTGCGTTCAGGGGCGACAGGCGCACCAGCAGCGACGTCGTGCTGTCCTGCTTGAACACGGTGGCCGCCAGCTTCAGGTCGACGGCGCCATTGGCCAGCCGCACGGTCATGTCGCTGCTGCGCCCGGCGCTGCGCGCCTGCGAGAACTTGGCGTAGGCCTCGGCCTGGCTTTCCACGGCGAGCAGTTCGGTGAAGCTGCGCCCGACGATGCGTTTGGCGGAATCGCCCAGCACGCGGGCCGCTGCCGCGTTGTGCTCGAAGACGACCAGCGACGTGGCGTCCAGCACCAGCACCGCCTCGTCGACGGCCTCGAAGAGCAGCCGGTAGCGGGCCTCGGTGTGGCGCAGGCGCAGGTAGTCGCGCTCCATGGACTGCTGGGCGTCCACCAGGCGTTGCTGTCCGGCAGCGACTTCGCGGAGGTCCCGGCCCAGCGCGAGCACGCGGCCCTGGACGCCCATCGGCACGACGCTGTAGCTGACCGGCAGTTCAAGGCCGCCCGCCAGCGCATGGTTGACCTGGCGCTCAGGGCGCTGCTCAGGGGTGTCCGGGCCTGCGCTGGCCACGGCCGCGGCCAGCATGGCGGTGACCTTGGCGCGGTTTTCGACGGTGACGGTCTCGACCCAGCGCCGGCCCACCCACTGGCGCACTTCGCCGAGTTCCTTGGTGCGGCCCGCCGGGGCCGTCATCCATGCTTTTTTGGCGGCGCCCGGTGCCGCACCTCGCAACGC
>SEEY01001222.1 GCA_004211235.1 Rubrivivax sp. | reverse complement strand
GCTGGATACGCAGCGCGACGCGCTGACGGCCGAACTGAGCGCCCTGGAGACGAGCCTGGGCTACCTGAAAGCCCTCGGCAGCGCCGATGGCGGCGGGCGGGGTGGTGCGCGCCTCGCCGCTGCCGAGGGCTTTCAGGTAGCCCAGGCTCGTCTCCAGGGCGCTCAGTTCGGCCGTCAGCGCGTCGCGCTGCGTATCCAGCTTGCGCAGCTGTTCGTCCAGCGGGCTGTTCGCGCACTCGGGCACGCGCTCCCGCGGCAGCGTCTCCAGCTGCACCGGGCCGAGGTTCACGCCGGCGGGCGCGTCGATCTGCAGCGAGTCGGGGTCGAACCGCGCGGTCAGGCAGTTCAGCACCAGCTCCCGCGCGCCCGCTGCCACCGTGGCCAGGCGGGTGACCTGCGCGCCGCCGGGGTAGACGAGCACTTCGTCGATGCGGCCCGGCGAGGCGGTTTGCGCCAGGGCCGCCAGGGGCAGCAGACCGGCGAGCAAAGCGGAGGTGATGCGCATGCGGCAGACCCGAGTGAAAGGGGCACAAAGGTAGCATCCCGCCCCATGCAAGACACCCGAGACACCCGCAAGGCGCTGGTGCTTTTTTCCGGCGGCCAGGACTCGACGACCTGCCTGGCCTGGGCGCTCGACCGCTACGCCGAGGTGGAGACGCTGGCCTTCGACTACGGCCAGCGCCACCGTGTGGAACTTGACTGCCGCACCACCGTGCGCGAGCGCATCGCCCGCCAGTTCCCGCACTGGGCCGGCCGGCTCGGCGCCGACCACCTGCTGGACCTGAGCCTGCTCGGCCAGATCAGCGACACCGCCCTCACCAGCGAGCGCGCCATCGAGCTGCAGGCCAACGGTCTGCCCAACACCTTCGTGCCCGGCCGCAACCTGCTGTTCCTCACCTTCGCCGCCACGTTGGCCTACCGCCGCGGCGCGAGCGTGCTGGTAGGCGGCATGTGCGAGACCGACTTCTCCGGCTATCCCGACTGCCGCGACAATACGATGAAGGCGATGCA
>SEEY01001221.1 GCA_004211235.1 Rubrivivax sp. | reverse complement strand
CCTTCAGATCGCCCGCCACGCCGGCAGCGCCCACAGGCGCTCGCGCCACAGCGCCCACACACCGCGCAGGGCCAGCGTGACCGCTTCGACTTCGTCCCCGACGACACGCGCCAGCAGCACCGCGCCGGGCCGCCCGGCCAGGTGCGTCACGCCGGACATCGGCACGCCCGCCAGCAATTCGCGGGCGTCGGCCAGCAGCGCCTCGGTGCCGGCCAGCGCGCCCGACTGTGCATAGGCCAGTGTGCCGAGCACGCGGTGGCCGGCCAGGCCGCCGGGCCCGTCGAGCAGCGCCGCATCGGCCGCGTCCAGGCAGCCGCGGTCCAGCCACTGGCCCGACACCTCGAGGTGCTGCAGCAACCGACCACGGTCGAAAGGCTGGCCTGCAGCCGGCAGACCCAGGCCCAGCACCTCCGCGGTGAACAGGCTGGCGCCAGCGCAGAGGCTCAGCTTCACTTCGTTGCGGGCGATGCAGCCGGGATAGGCCAGCGTTTCTTGCGGCAGCCATTCCAGGCGCGCACCCTCGCCCAACACCGCGTGCACGACCTGCGCCGCCTCGCCGGCGTTCGAGCGGTAGAAGCGCGTGGCCGCCGGTGTGGTGACCAGCAGGTGGGCGCCGGCCTGCACGTCGATCTGAACGTCCAGCAGGTCACCGCCCACCAGGCCGCCGGGCGGATGCACCAGCACCGCGTGCGCCGTGCGCACGCCCTCCGGATACAGCGTCTTGAGAAGGCGCAGCGGACCGTCGTGCCGCGCGTGCACGCGGGTGGCGCCGGCGCCGTCACGCGTGGCGCTGAGCGTCAGCCGCGCCGGCCAGCGAACATCAGACAAGCAGGCCCTTCTTCTCGATGAAGCCCACCACCTCGGCCAGCCCTTCGCGGGTCTTGAGGTTGGTCATGACCCAGGGCTTCACCGGCCGCATGCGGGCCGTATCGCTGCGCATCACGTCGAGGTCGGCGCCGACGTGCGGGGCCAGGTCGGTCTTGTTGATGACGAAAAGGTCGCTCTTTGTGAT
>SEEY01000350.1 GCA_004211235.1 Rubrivivax sp. | reverse complement strand
TTGCTCAACAAGCCGCTGCACCAGATGCAGCCCGCCGAGCTGGGCCGCTTCCTCGCCTGGCAGCAGCTGGACCAGCCGGACCTGCGCCGGCGCATCGCCACGCTGGCGCGCAAGAACATCGGCCAGCCCTACGAGCTGTATCTGCTGGGCGAGTTCCCGTACGAGACCTTCGACGCGCAACCGCTGTTCAATCTCGCCAAGAGCGACTGCGTGGTCTTCGCCGAGCACATCTACGCGATGGCGCTGAGTGCGTCCTGGGAGGAGTTCTTCTGGATGCTGCAGCGCATCCGCTACCGCGACGGCGTCATCGGCGTGGCCTCGCGCAACCACTACACCGAGGCCGACTGGAACATCGCGAACCAGTGGCTCGTCCGGGACGTCACCGGCGCGCTGGGCGCACCGACGCAGGCCTACCGCCAGCGCATCGACCGCCGGGCCTTCCTGCAGATGCAGTTCAAGATCGTGCGCGACATCCCAGTCCAGCAGTTCGAGGACGTCTACATCGCCAAGCAGGACGTCGCCGCCATCGAGGCGCAGCTGCAGGCCGGCGACTTCGTCAACGTGATCTCGGGCCGGGATGGCGGCTACTGGGCTTCGCACGTCGGCCTCATCGTCATCGGCAGCGACGGCCAGCGCCACATCCTGCATTCGGCCGAGCCGCAGGTGCGCGAGGAGACGCTGCAGGGCTTCATCGCCCGGCTCACTGAACGCGATGCGCGTCAGGCCGGGCAGAACAAGGCGGCGCTGGCCGGCTTCAAGTTCCTGCGCCTGAACGACGCGCCGCAGGTGCCGCCGATGGCGCCGCAGCCCAGGCCGGCCCGGCCTGCCGCGTTGGCGGGCTGATCAGGCCGCGGTCGGGTTCAGCGCTGCGTGGGCCTGCTCGTCCGCGTGGTAGCTGGAGCGCACCATCGCGCCGACTGCCGCGTGCGTGAAACCCAGCTCGTAGGCTTCCTTCTCGAACTGCTTGAACATGTCCGGCGTCACGTAGCGGCGCACCGGCAGGTGGTGGCCTGACGGGGCCAGGTACTGGCCGATGGTGATCATGTCGATGTGGTGGGCGCGCATGTCGCGCATCACCTGGCGGATCTCGTCGTCGGTCTCGCCCAGGCCGACCATGATGCCGCTCTTGGTCGGCACGCCCGGCACTTCTTCCTTGAAGCGCCGCAGCAGGTCCAGGCTGAACTGGTAGTCCGAGCCCGGGCGCGCTTCCTTGTAGAGACGCGGGGCGGTTTCCAGGTTGTGGTTCATCACGTCGGGCGGCGCGGCCTTCAGGATGTTCAGCGCGCGGTCGGCGCGGCCGCGGAAGTCGGGCACCAGCACCTCGATCTGCGTCGCCGGGCTGAGCTCGCGCGTCTTGCTGATGCACTCGGCGAAATGACCGGCGCCGCCGTCCTTCAGGTCGTCGCGGTCGACGCTGGTGATGACGACGTACTTGAGCTTGAGCGCGGCGATCGTCTTGGCTAGGTTCAGCGGCTCGTCCACGTCCAGCGGGTCCGGCCGGCCGTGGCCAACGTCGCAGAACGGGCAGCGGCGCGTGCACTTGTCGCCCATGATCATGAAGGTGGCCGTGCCCTTGCCGAAGCACTCGCCGATGTTCGGGCAGGACGCTTCCTCGCAGACCGTGTGCAGCTTGTGCTCGCGCAGGATCTGCTTGATCTCGTAAAAACGCGTGCTCGGCGAACCGGCCTTGACGCGGATCCAGTCGGGCTTCTTCAGCACCTCGGCCGGCACGATCTTGATCGGGATGCGCGAGGTCTTGGCCTCGGCCTTCTGCTTGATCGTCGGGTCGTAGGTGGTCGTCGTGTCGGACATGGTCATGGCGTGAGCTGTGCCGAGAGCCGCTCGGCGAGCCGGCCGGCCGCGGTCGGCCAGTCGGTGAAAACCCCGAGTTTATCGAGGGAAGTGGTTGCTAGCCCTTCGTAGCCGCAAGGGTTGATGCGCTGGAAGGGTTCCAGGTCCATCGCGACGTTCAACGCGAGGCCGTGAAAGGTGCAGTGGCGGCTGACCTTGATGCCCAGGGCGGCGATCTTGGCCAAACCCTTGAAGGCGTTGGCGGGGTCGACGGGGCCCGCCAGCGCCGCGTGGCTTGCAGGGTCGGCCGGGCGCACGTAGATGCCGGGCGCGCTGGCGACGCGCAGGCCGGTCACGCCGTAGCCGTCCAGCGTCTGGATCAGCGCCGTCTCCAGGCGGAAGACGTATTCCTTGACGAAGATGCCCAGTCGCCGCAGGTCGACCAGCGGATAGGCCGTCACCTGGCCGGGACCGTGATACGTGACCTGACCGCCACGCTCGGTCGGCACCACGGGGATGTCGCCGGGCAGCAGCAGGTGCTCCGGCTTGCCGGCGATGCCTTGGGTGAAGGTGGGCGGGTGCTCGCAGAGCCAGAGTTCGTCCGGCGTGTCCGCGTCCCGGGCCGCCGTGAAGGCGCGCATGGCCTCCAGCGTGGGCAGGTAATCGACCTGCCCGAGGGTCTTGACGATCATGCACGGCATCATAGGCAGCCGCTGTAAGCCCTTGCCTGGCCAACCCGACTCCACCCGATGAAGATGCTGCTGATCACCGCCCTGCTGTTGACCGCTTCGCTGGCCCGGGCCGCGCCGCTTGACGACGCGCTGGCCGCCTACGACGAGGGCCGGCTGAAGATCGCCGCGAAAGGCTTCACCGCCGCGGCTCAGCGCGGCGAGGCGCTCGGGCAGTTCAACCTCGCGATGATGAATCTGCGTCGCGAATTGCCTGGCGCAACGGACGGGAAAGCCTGGCAGTGGCTGCAGCGGGCCGCGGCGCAGAACTTCGCGCTGGCCGAGAACGCGCTGGGTGAAATGATCGAGCAGGGCCGCCGTGGCAAGCCGGATGCGAAGGCGGCCTGCGACTGGTTCGAACGCGCTGCAGAGCATGGCAACGCCGACGGCGCTCTCGCCGCCGCCACCTGCTTCTACCTCGGCCGCGGCCGGCCGCAGGACATGGCGCTGGCCCACCGCTGGTATCTGGACGCCGCCAAGGCCGGCGACGTTGGCGCGCAATACCTCGTCGCGTCGATGTTCGAGACGGGTCTCGGCGTGCAAGCCGACGCGCGGCTGGCGCGCTACTGGTACGAGGTCGCCGCGAAAAACGGCGACGTGGCCGCGCAGGCCAAGGTCAAGGCGCTGGCCGCCGCCGACGCAGCGAGCTGATCAGAGCACCACCTTGACCATCGGATGGGTCGTCAGCGTCCTGTACAGCTCGTCGAGCTGCTCGCGGCTGGTGGCCGTGACGGTGATGGTGAGGCCCAGGTAGTTGCCGCCCTTGCTCGGGCGCTGCTCGATGGTGGCCGCGTCGAAGCCGGGGTCGAACTGGCGCGCGACATGCGCGATGGCGTCGACGAAACCGTCGACCTTCGCGCCCATGACCTTGATCGGGAATTGCGATGGGTACTCGATCAGCGACTGCTCGGGCGGCACGTCAGGGAGCTCGGGCAACTCGGGCACGTCAGGCGGCAAATTCATGGCGAGTCCTTGCTCACTTGATCCAGAGGCGGATGGAATCGAAGGCCCGGCCGAAGATGCTGGAGACGGGCACGGCTTCCTGCACGATCAGCGGCACCTCGGCCACCGGCGCGCCGGCCGTCGTCGTCACGCGCAGCGTGCCGACGCGCTGGCCCTTGTTGAGCGGCGCGACCAGCGGGTCGGTGTGCTCGACCTGCGTCTGCAGCCTGCCGGCATCGCCGCGCGGCACGGCCACGAAGATCGCGTCGGCCGCGCCGAGCCTGGCCTCTTTGACCTCGCCCTTCCACACCGGCACGGTCTTGATGGCCTTGCCAGCGTCGAAGATCTTGACCGCGTCGAAGGCCGTGTAGCCCCAGTTCAGCAGCTTCTGACTCTCGCCGGCGCGCGCTTCCTTGGATGCGGTGCCCATGACGACGGCCAGCAGGCGGCGCTTGCCGTTCGGGAAGTCGCGGTTGGCGCTGGACACGAGGCAGTAGCCGGCGGCCTCGGTGTAGCCGGTCTTCAAGCCATCCACCGTCGGGTCACGGCGCAGCAGCAGGTTGCGGTTGTCCTGGCGGATCTTGTTGAAGGTGTAGTCGCGCTGCGAGTAGTAGGCGTAGTACTCGGGGAAGTCCGTGATGATGTGAGTGGCGACGGTCGCGATGTCCCGGGCGCTGCTGCGGTGGCCCGGCTCGCTCATGCCGGTCACGTTCTTGAATTCGGTGTTCTTCAGGCCCCAGGCCTGGGCCTGGCGGTTCATCAGCTGCACGAAGTTCTCGACCGTGCCCGCCGCCCCTTCCGCCAGGGCAATGGCGGCATCGTTGCCGCTCTGGATGATCAGGCCGCGCAACAGTTCGTCCACCTTCGGCGTCATCGTTGTGTCGATGAACATCAGCGACGGCTCGCCCTTGCGCTCGTCCCAGGCGCGCTTGGACACCGGCAGCGCCTGCTCCAACGTCAGTTTCTTGTCGCGTAGCGCGCTGAAGACGACGTAGGCGGTCATCAGCTTGGTCAGCGACGCCGGATCCTGCGGCGCGTCGGCTTCGCGCTCGGCGAGGGTCTTGCGCGCCGTCAGGTCGATCAGCACGTAGTTGCGCGCGGCGATCTCGGGGGATTGCGGCGCCTGGGCCTGGGCCAACAGGGACATCGCGGCAAGGAAGGAAGCCAGCAGTCTTTTCATCGAATCATGTGGGGCGAGGCGCTCAGATCTTGCGGGGATCGAAGGCACGCACCACCAGGGACTTGAGCAGCGGCAGCTGCCCGTGGAAGAAGTGGCCCACGCCGGGCACGACCGTGACGGGAAGGCTCTGCGGCCGCGCCCAGTCAAGCACGGCGGAGAGGGGCACGACGTCATCGACCTCGCCGTGGATGACTACGGTGTCGGCCGGCACGGGAGCAGTGTCGAAACGGCTCGTGGCGGGGCCGACGGACAGGATCAGCGCCTCATCCGGCGCGCGGACGGCCGCCAGCACGGCCAGCGCGTCGTCCACCTCGCCCCGGCCTTCGTCCCAGGCGCCTTCGGACTTGCCGATGCCGCGGAAGTTGAAGCGCACGGCACGCCAGCCGAGCTGGATGAAGGCGCGCGCCAGCGTCTGCACGACCTTGTTGTCCATCGTGCCGCCCTGTGTCGGGTTGGGGTGGCAGATGAGCGCGGTGCCGAGCGGCGCCGCGCCGTCGGCGGGCAGGTCGATGGCCACCTCAAGCTGGCCGGCCGGGCCGGCGACCAGACGCTTCTCGGTCTGCGCGTTCATCGGCCGACGTTGTCCGGCAGCACCAGCCGCTCGACGACCTTGCCGTCGCGCAGATGGCTTTCGACGATCTCGTCGATGTCGCTCTTGTCGACCCAGGAATACCAGACGGCTTCCGGGTAGACGACGGCCACCGGCCCGCCGGCACAGCGGTCCAGGCAACCGGCCTTGTTGACGCGCACGCCGCCCTTGCCGGCGAGGCCCAGCTGCTTCACGCGCGACTTGCAGTGGTCGAAGGCGCCTTGCGCGTCGTGGTCGCCGCAACTGGACTCGCCGTTGTTGCGCTGGTTCAGGCAGACGAAGACGTGGCGTTGGTAGTAGCTCATCGCGTGCGATTCTCGCTCACCGAGGTTTCTGGACGAGGCGGGCGGCGAGCCAGACAAGGGCGACAAAGGGCCATGTCCAGGCCACCCAGCGGGTCAGGCCGTAAAGGTTGACGAAGCGGCCCTGCTCCCAGGCCTGCAGGTTCAGCGCGAGGTAGGGGTCGCTGGGGGCGACGCTGATAAGGCCGATCAGCGCGCACAGGCCGAACAGGCCCATCGCCGCCGCCACGCGCGAGGGCAGCAGGCAGGCCAGCAGCGACAGCGCCACGCCCAGGCTGACGCCGGGCCTCGTCGCTTCGCTGAGCCAGGCCCAGGCATGGTCGGGCCCGAAGGCCATGGCGGTCGCCGTGGTGGTGCCGAGCAGGCCCAGCACGACCGCACCGGACGCCAGCACCAGACGGCGCGGCCCGGGCCGCGCGACGACGATCATCAGCAGAACCGGGGCGACCAGACCGAGCGCGATTGCCAGCGCCTCCAGGCCCGGCGGCAGCGAATGCTCCACGGTGACCGTATCGCCCGACCCCAGCGCCCAGGGCGTGCCCTCCAGCGCATCCATCAGGGACTCGCGCCACCAGGGCAGCCATTGCCCGAGGCCGAAGGGAAGCGGCGTCGGATACAGCAGCGCCACCGGCCACAGCGCCAGCAGGGCCAGCGCCGGCGCGCTGCTGGCGCCGAACCAGTGGTCACGCAGGTCCTCCCAGCGCCGCAGGCCGCCCATCGCATTGAGCAACACGCCGAGCAACGCGCCCATCGTGCTGCCGGCGGAGTTCAATGCCCAGTCGGACAAGGACGGCACACGGCCGGGCAGGAAGAACTGCAGCGTCTCCATCGCCAGCGACAAGGTCGGACCGGGCAGGAAGCCGAACAGCAACGACGCACGCATGCCCCAGCCCGAACGCACCGCGGCCGCAAAGCCGAGCAGGCCGAGCGGCACGTAGCCGAGCAGGTTGGCCTGCATGTCGTAGGCATAGAAGTGCGGCGGCCAGGGCAGGCCGAACAGCCACGGCAGGCCCATGCCGGGCGGCCAGCGCCAGGGGAAGAAGGGGTAGAGGCTGGCGTACATGACCAGCCCGACGTGGGCCAGCAGCAACCAGGTGGCGGAACTTTGCCGGTGGCGCATGCCCGCAGCGACCCCTCAGAACGGCTTGACCGTCACCAGCACGACGATGGCCGCGAACAGCAGCACCGCGCCCTCGTTGTAGACGCGGAACCAGCGGTGGCTGCGGCGGTTGGACAGCTCCTCGAAGCTGCGCAGGAGACGCCGGTTCATGTGGTGCAGGCCGATGGCGCCCAGCACGAGCAGCATCTTGGCGTGCAGCCAGTAGCTGCCGGCAAAGCGACTGGCGCCCCAGCCCGCCAGCACCCACACGCCCAGCAGCAGTGCCACGCCCATGAGGATGCTGCTGAAGCGGTGCAGCTTGTGCGCCATCAGCAGCAGGCGCTCGCGCTCCGCATGGCTGTCGGGCTGGACCATGGCCAGGTTCACGAAGATGCGCGGCAGGTAGAACAGGCCCGCGAACCAGGCGGCGACGAAGACGATGTGAAAGGCTTTGACCCAGAGCATGGCGCCGATTATGGGCAGGGTAATCACGCACCATGCCGAGCCCCGCAAACCGGCGTCGGGAATAAAAAAGGCCCCGGTAGAAACCGGGGCCGAGAAAGCCTTTTCGCTGTCATCACGTCAAGGCTCCTGCTCAGGGAGGAAAAGCAGGGAACAACGGCCTTGCGGCTATCATTCACGGACGAGTTTAGCGCGCTTGAGCGGTAGCGTCACGAACAAATGACGCCTGATGTGTCGTCCATCACGCGCCGGGCCGCAGCCCCCGCCGTTAGAGGATTTGACCGTGACCCGCTCCCTCCCGCACTCCGCCGCCTACCCTGCCGCGCGC
>SEEY01001220.1 GCA_004211235.1 Rubrivivax sp. | reverse complement strand
CGGCGCCGCGCAGGAGTTGCAGGCCTCCGCCTACCTCGTCTACGCCGCGGACTTCCTGAACAAGCCGGAAGAGGTGGTGGCCAAGGCCTTCGGCGACAGCCAGGCCAGCCTCGTCACGCACACGCGCAAGCTGGTGCAGATGCAGCGTGCGGTGCGCGGCGCCAAGCTCAGCACCGACCAGCGCGCCGAGCAGACCGAGCGTGTGCGCAAGATGCTGCTGGCGTTCTCCAAGGACCTGCGTGTCGTGCTGCTGCGACTGGCCTCGCGGCTGCAGACGCTGCGCTGGTTCGCCGCCAGCAAGCAGGACTGCCCGCCGGAGCTGGCGGCCGAAACGCAGGCGGTGTTCGCGCCGCTCGCGAACCGCCTCGGCATCTGGCAGATCAAGTGGGAGCTGGAGGACCTGGCGTTCCGCTTCCGCGACCCCGACGCCTACCGGGCGCTGGCCAAGGCGCTGCAGGAAAAGCGGGTCGAGCGCGAGCAGGGCGTCGAATCGGCGCGCGCGCAGCTGCAGGCCGATCTGTATGCGCTGGGCATCGCGGCGGAGGTGCAGGGGCGGCCCAAGCACCTCTACAGCATCCACAAGAAGATGCGCGGCAAGGACCTGTCGCTGGACCGCGTGTTCGACCTGCGCGCGCTGCGCGTCATCGTGGCCAGCGTGGGCGACTGCTACGCCGCGCTGTCGCGGCTGCACGAGCTGTTCACGCCGGTGCCGGGCGAGTTCGACGACTACATCGCCAAGCCCAAGCCCAACGGCTACCAGTCGCTGCACACCGTGGTGCTCGGGCCTGATGGCCAGACGATGGAAGTGCAGATCCGCACGCGCGAGATGCACGACCACGCCGAACACGGCGTGGCTGCGCACTGGGCCTACAAGGAGGCCGGCGCCCGGGGTTATGCCGGCGTCAGCGCGGCCGGGGAATTCGAGGAGCAGGTGGCCCTCGCCCGCAAGGCGGTGCTGAGCCAGCTTCTGGCCTGGGAGCGCGACGCGGCCCAGCGCGAAGACGGCCCCGCCT
>SEEY01001219.1 GCA_004211235.1 Rubrivivax sp. | reverse complement strand
GTGCGGGCCGCGATGATGGCAGCGGCTCGTGACGATGCCGAAGGTCAGTGGTTCAGCGCTTCAGCTTGGCGAAGGCAGCGGCCATTGCGTTGCCGCCGGTCGGCAGCGCATCCTGCGCCGGGCGCGGGCCGCCGCCGGTGCGCTCGTTGCGGGCCGCGGGCCGGAAAGCGTTGTCCTGCTTCGGGCCTCTGGGCGCCTGGGCATCCAGCTTCATCGTCAGCGAGATGCGCTGGCGGGCCAGGTCGATCTCCAGCACCTTCACCTTGACGATGTCGCCGGTCTTGACGACCTCGCGGGCGTCGGTGACGAACTTGTTCGACAACTGGCTGACGTGGATGAGGCCGTCCTGATGCACGCCCAGGTCGACGAAGGCGCCGAACTGCGCCACGTTGCTCACCGTGCCTTCCAGCAGCATGCCCGGCTGCAGGTCCTTCACGTCCTCGACGCCGTCGTTGAAGCGGGCGACCTTGAAGTCGGGGCGCGGGTCGCGGCCGGGCTTCTCCAGCTCGGCCAGCACGTCCTTCACGGTGATGAGGCCGAAGCGCTCGTCGGCCAGCAGCTCGGGCTTGAGCGAGCGCAGCACGTCGCTGCGGCCGACGATCTCGTCGGCGGAGCGCTTCAGCAACGTGAGCGCCTTCTCGACCAGCGGGTAGGTCTCGGGGTGGACGCCGCTCAGGTCCAGCGGGTTGTCGCCGCCGCGGATGCGCAGGAAGCCCGCGGCCTGCTCGAAGGTCTTGGGCCCCAGGCCGGTCACGTCCAGCAGCTGTTGGCGGTTGCGGAAGGCGCCGTGGGCGTCGCGCCAGCGCACGATGCTGCTGGCGACGGAGGCCGACAGACCGGAGACCTTGGCCAGCAGCGCCTGGGACGCGGTGTTCAGGTCGACGCCGACCTTGTTCACGCAGTCCTCGACGACGGCGTCCAGCGCACGCGCCATCTCGCTCTGGTTGACGTCGTGCTGGTACTGGCCGACGCCGATGCTCTTGGGGTCGATCTTGACCAGCTCGGCCAGCGGG
>SEEY01001218.1 GCA_004211235.1 Rubrivivax sp. | reverse complement strand
GTCGCCAGCGGCTGCGACGCCGGCATCCGCTACGGCGAACGCCTGGAGCAGGACATGATCGCGCTGCCGGTCGGCCCGCGCACCGAACGCTTCGCGCTGGCCGCGTCGCCTACCTATCTGGCGCGGCGCGGCATGCCGCAGCATCCGCGCGACCTGCTGCAGCATGCCTGCCTGCGCGGCAAATTCCTCAGCGGCTTGCTCTACCCATGGGAGTTCGAACGCGACGGTCAACGCCTGACGCTCGAGCCGACCGGCCCCCTGATCGTGACGCCCACCGTGGCCGACCTGGCCGTGCACGCCGCGCTGGCCGGCCATGGCCTGGTCTACCTGTTCGAAGACTGGCTGGCGCCTTACCTTGCGTCCGGCCAGCTGCAGCCGGTGCTGCCGGACTGGTGGCTGGCGTTTCCCGGGCCCTACCTGTATTACCCGGGGCGGCGCCATTTGCCGGCGCCGCTGCGGGCTTTCATCGATTTCCTGCAGGCGAGCGCGCTCAATCCAGCCGGATCGCCTTCGCCTTGATCACCTTGCCCCATTTTTCGCGCTCGGCCCTGGCGTAGGCCGCCATCTCGTTCGGGGTGCCGGGAATCGCTTCCAGTCCGAGCGCTTCGAAGCGCGCCTTGACGGCGTCAGTGTTGATCGCCTTGAGCAGCGCGCGGTTCAAGGTCTCGACGGCCGCCGCCGGTGTCTTGGCCGGCGCCACCATGCCCTGCCAGGCGTAGGCTTCGAAGCCGGCCAGTCCCTGCTCGTTCAGGGTCGGGATGGCGTCGAAACCGGGAACCCGCTTCAGGCTGGCCACGCCGATGGGGCGCAGCTTGCCGGCGCGGATATGCGAGCCGCCGGCCGCCGTGTCGACGAACATGAAGGGCACCTGGCCGCCGGCGGCTCGCACATCCGCGCCGGCAAGCTGCGCGCCATCGGCGTGGCCAGCCTGAAGCGGGTTCCCGGTTTCGACGCCATCCCGACCCTGAACGAGCAGGGACTGGCCGGCTTCGAAGCCTACGCCTGGCAGGGCAT
>SEEY01000349.1 GCA_004211235.1 Rubrivivax sp. | reverse complement strand
ACTGCAAGTCGTGAACCACGTCGCGCAGGCCCGCGTCGAAGCCGACAAACGCGCCGCGAACGTCGAGCAGCGCATGAACGAGCGGATCGCCGAGGTCGAGCGCAGCCACAGCGTGCTGGCTGAGCAGAAACTCGAGCAGGTCACCGAGCGGGAGCGCAAGCGCATTGCCGCCGACCTGCACGACGATCTCGGCGCCAAGCTGCTGACGATCGTGCACACAAGCGAGTCGGACCGCATCTCGACGCTGGCGCGGGAGGCGCTGGAGGAAATGCGCCTGTCGGTGCGCGGCCTGACCGGCAAGCCGGTGCACCTCATCGACGCACTGGGCGACTGGCGGGCGGAGGTCGTTTCACGCCTGGGCCAGGCCAACATCATGGCCGAATGGAAATCGCCGGCCGACGACATCGAACACACCTTCCAGGCCCGCTCCTACGTGCAGACGACGCGCATCCTGCGCGAGTCGGTGTCCAACATCATCAAGCACAGCGGCGCCACCAACGCGACGATCTCCAGCGCCTTCCAGGATGGCGACTTCGTACTGACCATTCAGGACAACGGCCAGGGCATCCCGACCGAACTGGACGGTCGACTGGACCGCGGCCATGGCATGGCGAGCATGAAATCACGGGCCAAGCAGATGCATGGTCAATGCCTCGTTGAATCCGGCCCCGGCTGGGGTACCGTCATCCGCTTGACGATTCCGCTCTGACCCCGAGGCCCCCCATGAACCACATCCTGCTGCTCGAAGACATTCCCGAGATCCGCGCCTGGCTCAAGGCGCTGGTGAAGCAGGTGTTCGCCAACGCCCAGATCACCGAGTGCTCGCGGGTGCAGGATGCGCTGTCCCTGGTCAACGGCCAGCGCTTCACGCTCGCGCTGCTGGACCTGGGCCTGCCGGACGGCTCGGGTGTCGACGTCATCGCCGCGCTTCGCGAGAAGCAGCCGGAAGTGCAGTCGGTCATCGTCACCATCCATGACGACGACGAGCATCTCTTCCCCGCACTGCAGGCCGGCGCCTTCGGCTATCTGTTGAAGGAACAGTCGCGCGAACTGCTGGTCGAGCAACTGCAGCGCATGAGCCAGGGCGAGCCGCCGCTGTCGCCGTCCATCGCACGCAAGGTCATCGCCTACTTTGCCGCGCAGGTGAAGAAGCCGACCTCGACGCTGCTGCACGAGGTGTCGCTCACCGACCGCGAGACCGAGGTGCTGCTGCGCGTGGCCAAGGGCTACACGCTGCCCGAGATCGGTGTGCAGCTCGGCCTCTCCCGCCACACGATTGCCGATTACGTGAAGCAGATCTACCGCAAGCTCAACGTCAGCTCCCGCGCGGAAGCCGCCCTGGAGGCGCAACGCCTGGGGTTGTTCGGCAGAAACTGATCTCTTGGGATGGACCTGCGTGCGTAGCGCGCCGCTCCGTCCCCAACTGACGGGGAACGGGCCCGGATAATGGGCCCATGATCGGAAGACTGAGCGGCGTCATCGCCGAGAAAACTCCCCCGCAGGTCGTCATCGACGTGGCCGGCGTGGGCTACGAAGTCGACGTGCCGATGAGCACCTTCTTCAACCTCGGCCAGCTCGGCGAACGTGCCGTGCTGCTGACCCACCTGACCGTCCGTGAGGACGCGCACCAGCTGTTCGGCTTCCTCACGCACGAGGAGCGCGCGACCTTTCGCCAGCTCATCAAGATCAGCGGCGTCGGGCCCAAAATGGCGCTGGGGCTGCTGTCCGGGCTGTCCGTTGCGGAACTGGCGCAGGCCGTGTCCCGGCAGGAAATCGGCCGGCTGACCAAGGTGCCAGGCATCGGCAAGAAGACGGCTGAACGACTGCTGCTGGAGCTCAAGGGCAAGCTCGGCGCTGACCTCGCCCTGCCCGCCACGGTGACCAACGACGCCCAGGCCGACATCCTGCAGGCGCTGGTCGCACTGGGCTACAGCGAAAAGGACGCCGCCTCGGCGCTGAAGGTTCTGCCGCTCGACGTCGGCGTCAGCGACGGCATCAAGCTCGCCTTGAAGAAGTTGTCTTGAGCAGGCCGTCATGAGCATCCAGACCGACGACTTCGCTCCCGCGCCTCGCATCGTCAGCGCAGCACCCGAGTCCACGCGCGAAGAGGCGATGGAACGCGCGCTGCGCCCCAAGCATCTCGACGATTACGTCGGCCAGGTCAAGGCCCGCGAGCAACTTGAAATCTTCATCGGCGCCGCGAGGAAGCGCCGCGAGGCGCTGGACCACGTGCTGCTGTTCGGCCCGCCTGGGCTCGGCAAGACGACCTTGTCGCACATCATTGCGGCGGAACTGGGCGTGAACCTGCGTCAGACCTCGGGCCCGGTGCTGGAAAAGCCCAAGGACCTGGCGGCCATCCTGACCAACCTCGAGAAGAACGACGTCCTCTTCATTGATGAGATCCACCGCCTGAGCCCGGTCGTCGAGGAGATCCTCTACCCCGCGCTGGAGGACTACCAGATCGACATCATGATCGGTGAGGGGCCGGCGGCACGCTCGATCAAGCTCGACCTGCAGCCCTTCACGCTGGTCGGCGCCACGACGCGTGCCGGCATGCTGACGAATCCACTGCGTGACCGCTTCGGCATCGTCGCGCGGCTGGAGTTCTACACGCCGGCTGAATTGCAGCGCATCGTCACGCGCTCCGCCGGCCTGTTGAACGCGCCCATCGATGCCGACGGCGCGCTGGAGATCGCCCGCCGCTCGCGCGGCACGCCACGCATCGCCAACCGGCTGCTGCGCCGGGTGCGCGACTACGCCGAGGTGAAGGCCGACGGCCGTATCGTCGCCGGCATCGCCGACAAGGCGCTGGCGATGCTGGACGTAGACCCGCAGGGCTTCGACCTGATGGACCGCAAGCTGCTGGAAGCCGTCGTGCATCGCTTCGACGGCGGCCCGGTGGGCCTGGAGAACGTCGCCGCTGCCATCGGCGAGGAAGCCGGCACGATCGAAGACGTCATCGAGCCCTATCTCATCCAACAGGGCTTCCTGCAGCGCACGCCGCGCGGCCGCATCGCCACGGCGGCGGCCTATCGACACCTCGGCCTGGCGCCACCCGGCAGCAAAGGCGTGCCGGACCTGTTCGGAGAATGAAAAAAGCGCCCCGCGGGGCGCTTTCTCTTGTCCGATCCGGAAGGATCAGAAGTTGTGGCGGACGCCAGCAGCCAGCGAGTTGAAGTCGCCGACCTTGTTGGCGGTGGTCTGGTCGATGGTCGTGTAGTAACCGTAGACCTTGGTGCGCTTGCTCAGGTTGTAGTTGTAGCCCAGCGTCCACTGCTTGGCGCCGTTGTTCTTGAACGTGCCGTCGCCGCCGGACTTGGTGCCGCCGACGTTGACGTGGAACTCGGAAGCGCCGACCGTGTACATGGCCGACACGCGACCGATATCACGCGAACGGAAGCCGCTGACTTCCTCGCGCTGGTAGTAACCGGCGACCAGGAAAGGACCGAAGCCGTAGTCGGCTTCCAGCGTGTAGTTCTTGCGCTTGGCGGCCGTGTCGGCCTGGGCGTAGGTGGCGCCGATGTGCAGGCCGCCCGCTTCATAGTTGCCCGACAGGTCGAACGCACGGGGCTGGCCCGGTGCGCCTTCGCCGGCGCGGACGCTGGCGATGAAGCCGAAGCCACCGACGGTCGGCGAGAAGTAGCCGACCTTGTTGGTGCGGTAGGCGAAGCCGAAGTCCGAGAACAGCGCGTCAGCCGACGTGCCGGTATCGTGGTTGTGGTTGCTGACGCGGTCCACCGTCGAGAAATACGAATCGGGGAACCAGGTGCCCAGGCGCACGGTACCGAACGAGCCGGTCAGTTCGACGTTGGCCTGACGGCTCCAGAACGTCGTGCCGCCGGAAGCCGCGCCGGTGTCGGAATTCAGGCCATGCTCGAGGTTGAAGGCCGCCTTCAGGCCGCCACCCAGGTCTTCCGTGCCGCGCAGGCCCAGACGCGAGCTGTTGTTCTCCACAGCGACCTTGCGGTCCTGGTTGCCGACCTTCTGGCTTTCAACGGTGGTGTTGATCCGGCCCCACAGGGTGACGGAACTTTGCGCGAAGGCCGGAGCGACCATGACAGTCGCCAGAGCGGCGGCGAGCGTGACTTTCTTCATCGTTTGCCTTTGCAGATGTGTGATGCCGGGTTGACGACCCAACAAGTGAACAACAGTGGCAGTCAGTATAGGAGGGGCACCCGTTACGCGCAGAGGGAGCGACGCGTCGATGCAACAGTGCTCCTAGGGAAACGTCAGGCGGCAACGTCGTCGTCGGCGCCGAGTCCGGCCAGATGGCGGTCGTCGTTCCAGCCGATCAACGTCATGCCTTCCGGTGTGGCCAGCAGCCGGTTGATGGAGGCGTTGCCGACCTGCCAGCTGCGTGGCGCATCCAGCGCCGTGCCCGTGGCGGCACGGTAGAGGGAGTCCAGCACGCCGCCGTGGGCAACGATGGCGATGCTCTCGCCGGGATGCGCGGCGATGGCGCGCCTGGCTGCGGCGAGGCAGCGGGCGCTGAAGGTGACGAGGCTTTCGCCTCCGCCGACCTGGAAGTCCGGTTCGCGACGGCGCCAGCGCAGGGAGTCCTCGGGATGTCGCTGCGCGATCTCATCCCAGCTCAGGCCTTCGAAACGGCCGAAGGCACGTTCGCGAAGCCCGACGTCGATCTGCACGGGCAGGCCCTGCAGCCGCGCCAGCGCCTCGGCCGTCTGGCGGGCTCGGCTGAGGTCGCTTGAATAGATGGCGGCGAGGGGCTCGTCGGCGAGGGCTTCGGCAAGGCGCTGAGCCTGGGCCAAGCCCAGCTCGCTGAGCGGAATGTCGGTGTGACCCTGGATACGCGTCGCTCGGTTCCAGGCGGTCTCGCCGTGGCGGACGAGGATGACGCGCGTCGCCTGCTCCAGCACTAGACGCCCCAGACGACGTCGGCGCCTTCCCGCTGGCTGCGCACCATCAGCTCATGCAGAGGCCAGGCGCGCTGGCGCAGGGACACGCCCTGG
>SEEY01001217.1 GCA_004211235.1 Rubrivivax sp. | reverse complement strand
TGCTGCACACGCAGCGCTGGGGCGAGAACTCCCCGGGCGAGGCCGGCACGGTGATGGTGATGCAGTTCGAGCTGCTCGGCCTGCAGATGACGGCCTTCAACGGCGGCCCGCACTTCAAGCTCAACGAGGCCTTCTCGCTGACCGTCGCCTGCGACGACCAGGCCGAGATCGACCGTCTCTGGGAGCAGCTGCCCGCCGGCGGTGGCCACGAGAAGGCCTGCGGCTGGGTGGAGGATGCGTGGGGCCTGTCATGGCAGATCATCCCGAGCGCCTGGTTCGACATGATCCGCGACCCTGACCCGGCCCGGGTGCAGCGCGTCTTCCAGGCGCTCTGGCAGATGGGCAAGATCGACCTGGCCGGGCTGCGCGCCGCCTACGACGGCGCCTGACCCCTGACGCCGTGAGCCATGCCGAACTTGCCGCGGGCGTCTGGCGCATCGAGCGCAGCCGGCTCGTGGGTGCCGCGGCCAAGCTGCTGCGGGATCTCGACGAGGCCGAGGACTGCGCGCAGGACGCCCTCATCGCCGCGATGGAGGCCTGGCCGCGCGACGGTGCGCCCGCCAACCCGGCCGCCTGGCTGATGACCGCCACCCGCAACAAGGCGCTCGACCGGCTGCGCCGCCGCACGATGCTGGAGCGCGAACACCAGCACCTTGCGGCCGATGACGAAGCCGCGGGCAGCCATGTGGTGCCCGACTTCACCGACCACCTCGACGCGGCCCGCGACCAGGCGGCCATCGGCGACGAGCTGCTGCGGCTCATCTTCATCGCCTGCCACCCGGTATTGCCGCGCGAGGCCCAGGTGGCGCTGACGCTGCGCCTGCTCGGCGGCCTGGAGACGGCCGAGATCGCACGCGCCTTCCTCTTGCCCGAGGCCACCGTCGCCCAGCGCATCGTGCGCGCCAAGAAAGCGCTCAACGGCCAGGCCTACGAGCTGCCGACGGCGCCGAGCCGCTGCCCGCGCTCCGCCGCCGTCGGCAGCTCGTAGGCCTGGCCGTTGAGCGCTTTCTTGGCG
>SEEY01001216.1 GCA_004211235.1 Rubrivivax sp. | reverse complement strand
TCCTCGGCATCCGCCGCAGCGGCGTTGCCAAGCAGGGCAAGATCGATCACCGCGCCGCCTTCGCGCTGCACCACACCCATGGCGTGCGGGGCCAGCGCACCCTGCAGCAGTGCCCGCAGGGCACGCGCGTGAGTAGGCTGGGCCTTGACCTCTTGGCCGGCCGCCAATTGATCGAGCATGCCGATCATGGCCTCCTGGGCCTGTTCGGCCTGCTGGAAAAAATCCGCGCTGACACTCAGGCTGCTTTCTTCGACCGCGCCATACAGATCGAGCAGCGCCTCGCACAGCTCGTCGAGCGCCTGCACGTCCGTCAGTTGCGCCTGTTCGCCCAGCAGGGTCAGCTGGTCGAGCAGCCGCGGCAACTCCACGCGGCTGGACGGCGCCTGTTGCCAGCGCTGCAGCAAGCGCTCGGCATCGAGCAGGATATCCATGCCCTCGTCGAGCAACCGCTCGATCAGTTGCGGCGCCTGGACCTGCCGGGCATCGCCCAGCGTCTGTACGCCCTGCAGGCGGTCGGTGGTGTGTTCCTGTACCTGCCGGATTAGCTCGCCGGCGGCGGGAATGGGTGTCAGCGGCTGCGCAGGCAATTGCAGCAGCTTTTGCCGCATCAGATAGTGGGCATCGCCCAGCAGGCCCAGCGTTCGAGCCTGGAACGGCAGCCGGTGGGCACGCAGCTCGCGGGCCATGACGTCGAAGGCTGTGGCCAGTTCGGCCAGCGGCGTGACACCGGCCACCAGCGCGCTGCCCTTGAGCGTGTGCAGGGCACGCTGCAATTCGTCGGTGACGGCGACGTCGTTGCCCTGCTCGTCCAGGGCGAGAAATCGCTCCAGGGCGCTCAGGTGGCCCAAGGCCTCGCTATGGAAGATCTCCAGCAATTGGGTGTCCACAGGCTCGGGCTCCGGGCCCGTCGCGGCGTGCAGCTCGACGGGTGGCTCGGCGGGTAGCGCAGCCGCTGCCAAACCAGCCTCTGCCACGGCCAGCAGGCCCTCGTGGGCAATCAGCGGTGCTTCGCTGG
>SEEY01001215.1 GCA_004211235.1 Rubrivivax sp. | reverse complement strand
TGGGGCCGCTGCTCGGCTTGCTCATCGTCGGGCTGGCGCTGTGGGGACTGCACGGCATGCTGCGCGACACCAGCGCGGCCGACATTGCCGCGGCCCTGTCTGCGTTGCCGCCGTTACATGCCGCGCTGGCAGTCGGATGCACCGCGCTGTCCTATCTCGTGCTGACGCTGTACGACCGCCTGAGCCTGCACTGGCTCGGACTGCGCTGGCCCTGGCGACGCAGTGCGCCGGGCACGGCCATGGCCTACGCGCTGGGCAACGTCTCGTTCAATGCGCTGCTGATCGCCGGCACGCTGCGCTACGCCGCATGGCGGACGGACGGCGTGCAGCCTGGCCAGGCTGCCAGGGTCGCCCTGTTCGCCAGCCTCGGCTTCTGGCTCGGCTATGCCGCACTGGGCGGACTGCTATTCTGCGTCGACCCATTGCGCCCGGCACTGAGGCCGGTAGGCATATTGCTGCTGCTGGCAATCGCGCTGTACCTGCTGCTCGCGTGGCGCCTGCCGGTGTTTCGCATCGGCCGCCACCGGGTCGCGCTGCCGGCGCCCGGCGTCTGCTGCGGCCAGGTGACGGTCGGCATGCTGGACCTGGTCGGCATCTCCGGCGTGCTGTGGCTGCTGCTGCCGCCGCTGCCCGGCTTCTCCTATGTCCAGTTCCTGCAGGCCTTTATGCTGGCCATGGTGGCAGGCAGCGCCAGCCAGGCCCCCGGCGGGCTGGGCGTGTTCGACTCCGCCTTCCTGCTGCTGTTGCCGGCAGGGTCGCCGGTGCCGCAGGCGCTGGCCGCCTTGCTGGCCTTTCGTGTGATTTATTACGGCCTGCCGCTGCTGCCGGCGGGTGTGGTCTTTCTGCTGCGGCAGGCATTCCGTCTCAAACGCGAGCGAACCCCGCCGTGACGGCGGCCCTATACACTGGCAGCCTGATCAAGTTCAAGGACCCTATGCGCCTGCTCCTAGCCGAAGACGACCGGATGATAGGCGCTGCCGTGCGCGACGCACTCGCGCAGGACGGTTACGTGGTCG
>SEEY01001214.1 GCA_004211235.1 Rubrivivax sp. | reverse complement strand
CCAGTGGAGCAGCTCGTGGCGAGCTGGCGCATGCTGGCCGACGCCCGCGCCGCCTACCTGCGCCTGAGAGCGCTGTCGGTCGAGTTCGACCGCAAGCCAGCCGCGGTCGCGCTTCCCTGTCCGCAGGGCGGGCTGCTGGTCGAAGGCGTGGCCTTCCGCTCGCCGACCAACCAGCCGGTCCTGCTGAACGTCGGCTTTGCGCTGGAACCTGGCCAGGCGCTGGCCATACTCGGCCCGTCGGGCGCCGGCAAGTCGACCCTGGCGCGGCTGCTGACCGGGGTCTGGGCGCCTGTCGCCGGCACGCTGCGGCTCGACGGGGCCGACCTGTCTGCCTGGCCGCGCGAGGAAATCGGGGCCTGGATGGGCTACGTGCCGCAGGACGTGGAGCTGTTCGAAGGCACTGTTGCGGACAATATCGCGCGCCTTGCCGCGCCCGACTCGCTGGGAGTGGTGGCCGCCGCGAAACGGGCCAACGTGCACGAGCTGGTCCTGGGCCTGCCCAAGGGCTACGAGACCGAGGTCGGCGAGCACGGCATGCTGCTGTCCCCTGGGCAGCGGCAACGCATTGCGCTGGCGCGCGCGCTGTACGGCAATCCGCGGCTGGTGGTGCTGGACGAACCCAATTCCAACCTCGACGGCGCCGGCGAGGTCGCGCTGGCGCAAGCGATCATGCGCTTGCGCGCCGAAGGCGTGACCGCCGTCATCGTCACCCACCGGCCATCGCTGATTGCGCACGTCGACAAGATCCTGGTGCTCGACAGCGGCCGCGTGGCGCAATATGGCGCGGCGGCCGAGGTGATGAAAGCCATGCAGCGCCAGGCGCAGGCCGTGGCGGACGGCAGGGCGGCCTGAAACCATGGAGGATAACCATCATGCGCGATACATCCATGCCGGTCGCCGCGTCGGCGATGTCGGGCCGACAGGAAGCCAGGCGGCTGGTGCGCGCCGCCTGGTGGGTCGTGCTGGGCGCGCTGCTGCCGGCCGCGCTGTGGTTGGGGCTTGCGCCTATCACTACCT
>SEEY01000348.1 GCA_004211235.1 Rubrivivax sp. | reverse complement strand
GCGAGGACCTGCGCATCGAGCCGGCCTCCTTCGACGCGGCAGTCTGCCGGCTCGGGCTGATGCTCTTCCCCGACCCGCTGCAGGGCCTGCGCGAGATCCACCGTGCGCTGCGGCCCGGCGGGCGCGTCTGTACCGTCGTGTTCGCGGGGCCGCCGCGCAACCCCTGCATCACGGCGCTCACGGGCACGGCGCTGCGCCATGCCGGCCTGCCGCCGCGCGACCCGGCCGTGCCCGGCGGCCTGTTCAGCCTGTCGCGCCCCGGCCAGCTCGACGCGCTGTTCCAGGAGGCCGGCTTCCACGACGTCGCGACGATGGCGATGGATGCCGTCTTCCGCATGCCGACGGTGGACGACTACCTGGCCTTCGTGCGCAGCTCGGCCAGCCCGGTGCTGCAGATCCTCGACGGGTTGGGCGCCGCTGCGGCGCAGGCCGCGTGGGACGACATCCGCGCGCAGCTGCAGGCGTTTACGACGCCGGACGGCTGGGCCGGCCCGAACGAGCTGCTGCTCACGGCCGCTCGCAAGCCCGCAGGCTGGAACGCATGACCGGCGCAACGACACGCCGCCAGTGCCTGGCCACGCTCGCCGCCGTCGGCCTCGGCCCTGCGCTGGCAGCGCCCGAGAGCCTGCTGCGCCTGCTGTGCAGCGGCCCCGCGGGCAGCATCCCTGACCTGGTGGCCCGCGCGCTGGCCGAGGCGCTGGCCCCGACGCTCGGCGCGCGCGTCATCGTCGACAACCGGCCCGGCGCGGCCGGCCAGTTGAGCGTCGGCGCGCTCAAGGCGGCGCCGGCGGATGGCTCGACCTTGCTGGTGGCCCAGGGCGCCATCGCCACCGTCTACCCGAGCCTGTATGCGAAGCTGGCCTACGACCCTGGCGCTGACCTGCGGCCGGTGAGCCTGGCGTGCGAGATGTCGCTGGCCCTGGCCGTGGGCCCCGCGGTGCCGACAACCGTGACGACGCTCACAGGCTTCATCGGCTGGCTGCGCGCCCATCCTGGCGCTGCCAACATCGGTTCGCCCGGCATCGGCACCCTGCCGCACCTGCTGGCGGCCCGACTGATGGGCGAGGCCGGCGTCGCCTGGCAGCATGTGGCCTATGCCGGCGGGCCACCGGCGGTGAACGAGCTGCTGGGCGGGCAGATCGCCGCCCTGGTGCTGCCCGAAGGCTTGCTGCGCCAGCAACATTCAGCCGGGCGCCTGCGCGTGCTGGCCACGTCGGGGGCCGCCCGCAGCGCCTACCTGCCCGAGGTGCCGACGCTCGCCGAGCAGGGCCATCCCGCCCTGGTGGTGAAGGAATGGTTCGCGGTGTTTGCCCGCGGCGGCACGCCCGAGGGCGCGATCACGGGCCTGTCCGCGGCATGCGAGGCCGCACTCGCGCGTGCGGAACTCGGTGGGGTGTTCAGCCAGGCGGGCATGGTGCCGGTGGCGTCGTCGCCCGGAGAGCTCGCCGCGCGCATCGCGGCGGAGCAGCGGGCGTGGAAGCCGGTGCTGAAGGCCTACGGCATCCAGGCGGAGTAGGGCGCGCGGTTCCGGACTCGCCTACGTCGCCAGGCAGCGCAGGCCGGCGTCCACGACCGCCTGCACCGTGATGCCGAAATGGGCGTACAGCGTGGGCGCCGGCGCGGATTCGCCAAAGGTGTCGATGCCGATGACGGCACCCTCCAGCCCGACGTACTGACGCCACGGCGCGGTGACGCCGGCTTCGACGGCCACGCGCGGCACGCCCTTGGGCAGCACCGCGGTGCGCCAGGCGGCGTCCTGCCGCTCGAAGGTGAAGCAGGACGGCAGCGACACGACGCGCGCATTCACGCCCTGCTCGGCCAGCCGGGCCTGCGCCTGCACGGCCAGGTCCAGCTCGGAGCCGGTGGCGATCAGCACGAGCTGCAGCGGCGTGGTGGCCGATTCACGCACCAGCACATAGCCGCCGCGTTCGATGGCTGCCAGCGTCTCTTCATCACGCGCCTGATGCGGCAGGTTCTGGCGCGACAGCACCAGCGCCGTCGGCGTGCTGCGGTGGCGCACGGCGGTCTGCCAGGCCACCAGCGTCTCGACGGCATCGCCCGGCCGCCACAGGTCCAGGTTGGGCACCAGGCGCAGCGTCGCGACCTGCTCGACCGGCTGGTGCGTCGGGCCGTCCTCGCCCAGGCCGATGGAGTCGTGCGTGAAGACGTAGATCGGGTTCGTGCGCATCAGCGCCGCCATGCGAATGCCGTTGCGCGCGTACTCCGAGAACATCAGGAAGGTGCCGCCGAACGGGCGATACCCGCCGTGCAGCGCGATGCCGGTCTGGATGGCGACCATCGCGAACTCGCGAACGCCGTAGTGCAGGTAGTTGCCGCCGGCGGCGGCCTTCTCCACGGAGCGGCAGCCCTTCCACTGCGTCAGGTTGGACGGGGCCAGGTCGGCCGAGCCGCCGAGCAGTTCCGGCAGTTCGCCGGCCAGCAGGTTGATGCTGTTCTGCGAGGCCTTGCGCGAGGCAATCGTCTCGGCCTTGGCGACGGTGGCAGCAAGTTGCGCGGCGGCCTGCGCGTCGAAGCCGGCGGGCAGTTCGCCGCGCGCGCGGCGCAGGAATTCGGCGGCGCGGGGATGGCCGGCGAGCATCGCCTCCCACTCGCGCTGGGCGCTGGCGCCGCGCTCGCGCGCATCCAGCGGTGCGCGTGCTTCGTCGGGCACGACGAAGGGCGCATGCGGCCAGTTCAGCGCCTCGCGAACGGCCGCCACTTCGGCGGCGCCCAGCGGCGCGCCGTGCACGTCATGGCCGCCGGCCTTGTTGGGGGAACCGTGGCCGATCTGCGTCTTCGCGCAGATCAGCGTCGGCTTGCCGACGTCCTCGGTCGCTGCGTTGAGTGCCGCGTCGATGGCGCCGAAGTCATGTCCGTCCACATCGCGGATCACGCGCCAGCCATAGGCCTCGAAGCGTGCCGGCGTGTCGTCGCCGAACCAGCCCTTCACGTCACCATCAATGGAGATGCCGTTGTCGTCGTAGATGACGACGAGCTTGCCCAAGCCCCAGGTGGCGGCCAGCGAGCAGGCCTCGTGCGAGATGCCTTCCATCAGGCAGCCGTCGCCGACGAAGACGAAGGTGCGGTGGTCCACCAGCGCATGGTCGGCGGTGTTGAACTCGGCGGCGAGCAGTTGCTCGGCGAGTGCCATGCCGACCGCGTTCGCCAGGCCCTGGCCGAGCGGGCCGGTGGTCGTCTCGACCCCGGGCGTCAGGCCCACTTCGGGGTGGCCGGGCGTCTTGCTGTGCATCTGGCGGAAGGCCTTCAGCTCGCTCATCGGCAGGTCATAGCCGCTCAGGTGCAGCAGGCCGTACAGCAGCATGGAGCCGTGGCCGTTGGACAGCACGAAGCGGTCGCGGCCGGGCCAGTGCGGGTCGGCGGGGTTGTGGCGCAGGTGGCGGCACCACAGCACGGCGGCGATGTCGGCCATGCCCATGGGCATGCCGGGATGGCCGGAGTTGGCCTGCTGCACGGCGTCGATGGCGAGCATGCGCAGCGCGTTGGCGGCGAGGGTGAGGTTGTGTTGCATGACGTCTCAGCCTTGATGAGTGCGGATCAGTTGCTCAAGCGTCTCGGTGTCGGCGACGAACTGCGTGATGCCTTCGGTCAGCTTGTCGCGGGCCATCGCGTCCGCGGCGAGGGCGGCGTGGAACTGCGCTTCGGTAAGCGCCGGCGGCGCGGCTTCGATCTGGCCGTCATGCAGCTTCAGGCGGCGCTCGACCGGCGTGGTCGCCTGGCTCAGCTCGGCCAGCAACGCGGGGCTGATGGTCATCAGGTCGCAGCCGGCGAGCGCAATGATCTGGCCGCTGTTGCGGAAGCTCGCCGCCATCACCTCGGTGGCGATGCCGTGGCGCTTGTAGTGCTTGTAGATCTCGACGACCGAGCGCACGCCGGGGTCGTTCGGACCGGCCATGGCCGCCTCGTCCCAGCTCTTGCCGGCGGTCTTCTTGAACCAGTCGTAGATGCGGCCGACGAAGGGCGAGATCAGCTTCACGCCCGCATCGGCACAGGCCTTGGCCTGCGCCAGGCAGAACAGCAGCGTCAGGTTGGTGTAGATGCCCTGCTGCTCCAGCTCACGGGCGGCCTGGATGCCTTCCCACGTGGATGCGAGCTTGATGAGCACGCGCTCGCGCGGCACGTTCGCCGCGGCATAGAGCTGGATGAGGCGGCGTGCCGTGGTGACGGAAGCGGCCGTGTCGTGCGACAGGCGCGGGTCGATCTCGGTGGAGACGCGGCCCGGCACGACCTTCAGGATCTCGACACCGAAGGCGACGAGCAGATGCTCGCTCACCGTCGTGGCCGATGCACCGGGGTGGGCGGCCACGGCCTGCTCCAGCAAGGCGCGGTAGCGTGGCTGCTGCACGGCCTTCAGCACGAGCGACGGGTTGGTCGTCGCATCCTGCGGGCGGAACTGTGCGAGCTGGTCGAAGTCACCGGTATCGGCGACGACCGTGGTGTGTTGGCGGAGTTGGTCGAGGCTGTTCATTGAGGCAATGCGGCGGCCTTGCCCCGGGGCGGGGGCATGACCTGTGGTGGTGAAGAAAGCGGTTAGACGAACTCGCTGCGCAGCGCTTCGTAGAGGCGCTTGAAGCGTGCGTGGCGGGGCTGCAAAGCGGCAGCCAGCGCGGGATCGGGTTCGGCGACGCGGGCGATGTCGGGCGTGCGGCAGACGTCGTCCACCGCGCCGCCGCAGGCCAGCCAGGCCAGGCGCGCGGCGCCCAGGGCGCCACCGGCTTCGGCACCGACGCCGTTGACGAGGCGCACGTTCAAGAGGGACGCGAGCAGCCTGGCCCACCATTCGCTGCGCGCGCCGCCGCCGACCAGCCAGAGCTGCTCGGCATTGCCGCCGCCGGCCTGCAGGGCCTGCCAGCCGTCGAGCAGCGCGAAGCCGACGCCTTCGAGCACGGCATAGCCCATGTCGGCGGCGCCATGCTCATGCGTGAGGCCGAAGAACACGCCCTGCGCATTGGCGTTGTTGTGCGGCG
>SEEY01001213.1 GCA_004211235.1 Rubrivivax sp. | reverse complement strand
GCCATGGCCATCGAACTGGACCACCCGCTGGCCGGCAGCGTGAAGCTGGTGCGCAGCCCGATGAAGCTGTCCGGCACGCCGGCCACCAGCGAGGCCGCCCCGCCGCTGCTCGGGCAGCATACCGACGAGGTGCTGGCCGGGTTGCTCGGCAAGAGTCGCGAAGAAATCGCCGCCCTGCGCGCGCAGGGCGTACTTTGAGCAATTCCACCATGCGAGGCATGCAATGACGCCATACAAGCTGTTGCTCGTACTTGGTTTGAGCGGCGCCGCCTGCCAATCCGCCCTGGCGCAAGAGGTCCAGAGCGGGCAGGATGCGCAGCACCTGGCCGGCGCCGCCGACTGCCGTTTCGGCTTCGTGTATCCCAGCGCGGCAGCGAAACCGGCGCAGGGTCCTGCCTGGGATGGCGGCTGCAAGGCCGGCTTCGCCGACGGAAAAGGGACGCTGACCTGGAGCGACAGCGCCGGCAAGCGCCACAGCCTGGAAGCCACCCTGGCGGCCGGTCAGGTCGCGGGAGAAGGCCGGCTGCGCCTGCCGCGTGACGCCGTCTACATCGGTACCTTCACGGACGCCTTCCCGAACGGGCATGGCTATTACCGCTATGCCGACGGCAGCCGCTACGAAGGCGATATCCGGATGGGCAAGCGCAACGGCAGCGGCGAGATGCTGTATGCCGACGGCAATACCTACAAGGGTGAGTGGAAGAACGGCCAGCGCAACGGCACCGGCGTGCTGACCTACATCCTCGGCGGGCGCTACGAAGGCAAATGGGCGAACAACAAGCCGGCCGGCGAAGGCAAGATGGTGTTCGCGGGCACCCCGGGACGCGAACTGGCCGTCATCGACGGCAACTTGCCGGTACCGCCCACCCTGGCCTACGACAAGCTGTCGCCGGACGAACAAGCCATCGTCAAACGCCAGTACCCCGCGCTGGCACCGGGCGACGAGCCACCCTACCCGCTGGGCGGCCCGGCACCTTTCTACCAGACGGTGCAGCGCATCTTCAGCCTGACGCGGCAGC